>JALTUD010000403.1 GCA_027047735.1 Flavobacteriales bacterium
ATATAAAACGAGGTTAAATTGCAATTCATCTTTAAGTTCCGCCCGTATTCGCAAAGGGTTCACGATAACCTTGTTGCCGGCATAAAACTCCATAAAATTAATCCCTCCGAATGTTGCTGCGTATTGGTCTTGTTTTCCTCCTGCCATTTTTAAATCAATTCGCTCTATATCGTATGCTAATTGAGCAATATCATATTCACCCAGCGGTAATTTAAACCATTCTACAAATGCACCTAAAATAGATACAACCAGGGTAGAGGAAGTTCCCAAACCGGAGCCTGAAGCAACATCCATTGATGTAATCATTTCAAAAGACAAGGGTTCTTTCACAAATTCCTTTACGATTCTGTTATAGACTCCTTTTTGCAGATCAAGTGTTCCGTCTATAGGTAATTCTGCGGTACTGTCGTATTCCAATACCTTCTTTTGGTCAATGGAACGAATGATTATTTTACCATCGGTTCGAGGAATGATGGTAGTGTAAGCAAACAAATCAATCGATGCGTTGAGAATTGCTCCTCCAAACTCATCGGAATATGGGGAAACGTCTGTTCCGCCACCTGCCAACCCTATTCTAAAAGGTGCTCTACTTCTGTATTTCATCAGCTAAAGTATTTATGGTTTCTACCATTTTTTTCCAAGAGAATTTTTCTTTTTCTTGTCTTACATTATGTTCAAATTCTTGTTCCTTGTTTTCTTTAAAATAGGTTTTTAAGGCTGTGGCTATGGCTTTGTGATTAGGGGCAACTACATAGCCTACTTTTCCGTTGGGAACAAGTTCAGCTAATCCACCTACATTGGTAACCAGCATTGGTTTTTCAAAGTGATAAGCAATTTGTGTTACCCCACTTTGTGTTGCATTCTTATAAGGTTGAGCGACGATACTCGATGCTCTGAAATAATATTTTACTTCCTCATTCGGAATAAAATCGCTTTTTAAAATGATAGCATCATTTAGTTTTAGTTCTTCTATCAAGTCAATGTACTGTTGTTGATTGTTGTAAAATTCTCCCGCTATAATCAATTTTATTTTTTGGGTTCTAAACCAAGAATCGGCAAATGCTTTTAATAACAAATCTAAACCTTTATAATCGCGAATAAAACCAAAAAACAGAATATATGAATATGAAGTATCTAAACCTAAATGCTTCTGAGCTTCTTCTTTGCTAACCAATTCCCCAAAATTATCGAAGAGCGGATGAGGGTTGTATCTTTTCGGTTTTTGAGCATCGAAAAGATTAAGGTCTTCCAATACACTTTTGGACATACCGACAAAAGCATCTACATTATTTACAAAGTACTTACTAAATATTTTATCTCCGATACGTTTTTCGTGCGGGATAATGTTATCGATGATAGCAATTACCTTCGTTTTTTTATTGGATTTGGCAATTTTGGCAATCGTTCCAAAGCACGGAGCCATAAAAGGCAGCCAATATTTAAATAAGATGATATCGGGAGCTTCTTTTTTTAATCGTTTTCCTATTTTTATCCAGTTGATAGGGTTTACGGAGCTTACAGCTCTTTCTATGGGGATATTGGGTTTGGGCGAATTGGAATATTGTGTTTTTCCCGGAAATAAAAAATCGGGATATTGCAAGGTGAAAGTGAGTATCTCTGCTTTATCTCCTTCGTGAATAAACTCCTCAATCAAGCGTTCGTTAAAAGACGCCAACCCTCCTCTGTATGGATGGGCAGTACCGATTAAAACTATCTTTTTCATAGTTTATCTTTTATCTGATAATTGTTTCTGTTCGGCGAATTACGAGCAATCATCTCTCCCAAAAATCCGGCAAGAAACATCTGAAAACCGATAATCATAGCGGTAAGTGCCACAAAAAAACCGGTTCGATTAGCTAATAATTTAGCATCGGTATCAAAGAAAAGTTTATCTACTCCAATGTAAACAAAAAAGAAAAAGCCAATGACAAACATCAGCGTTCCCAATGTTCCGAAAAAGTGCATCGGTCGCTTTCCGAATTTACCAATGAAAGTAATACTAAATAAATCCAAAAATCCGTTTATGAATCGCTCTAAGCCAAATTTTGTTGTTCCGTATTTTCGCTCTTGATGATGAACGACTTTCTCTCCTATTTTTGTAAAACCCGCTGTTTTTGCAATTACCGGAATATAGCGGTGCATCTCACCGTAAACCTCTATACTTTTTACCAAATCCTTTTTATAAGCTTTTAATCCGCAATTGAAGTCATTGAGTTGTATGCCGCTCATAAACCGCGTTGCTCCGTTAAATAATTTGGTAGGTATTGTTTTTGAGAGAGGGTCGTAGCGTTTTTTCTTCCAGCCGGAAATTAAATCATATCCTTCTTCCTTTATCATTTGATACAATTCGGGAATTTCTTCGGGACTGTCTTGCAGGTCTGCATCCATTGTAATCACAACATCGCCTTGAGCTTCTTGAAAACCTATGTTTAAGGCAGCTGATTTTCCGTAATTCCTTCGGAAAGAAACCCCTTTTACAACCGGGTATCTTTCTTTTAATTGCTGAATAATCTCCCAAGAATTATCGGTGCTCCCGTCATCTACAAAAATAATTTCATAGCTGAAATTGTTTTCTTTACAAACTTTATCTATCCATTGCGTTAATTCCGGCAAGGATTCAGCTTCGTTTAAAAGGGGGATTACTATTGATATTTGCGGGTTTGTGTTCTTTTCTTCCATAACGTACGTAAGCCCAAATATAAAAACAAAAAATTGATACTCAATTATTCCAATGTTTTATTTTCCATACGATATCCAAATCCCATCCCTCTTTAATGTCTAGAAGGTCCTCGTATATAATGACTTTTTCAGGTTGTTTATGCTCTAAATAATCGCCGGAATCCCACCTTCTGTTATTGTTTTGATCTACACAAGTTTTAAGATGGTAAATACCGGGCGTCAGATTTTCAAAATTTACTTTTTGTTGAGCGCTGTGCAAATAGATTTTGCGAACGATATTGTTGTCTTTTGTTAAATATACCAAATAATGTTGCGACGGGTCAAATTCCGTTTTTAAGTAAATGTTGCCATATTCCGAAGGTGAATCCACAGTAAAACTAAATCGTATAGAATCATTGGTTCTTCCGTAATAATCGTGCAGTGCACCCGGTAGCAAAACCACTTGATAAAGATGCTCCGATTGAAAGTCGCCTTCTATTTTTAGTTGTTTTCCATCATTCATAATTCTATGAGGATAAGGTAATGTATCTACATTATATACGCCAACCTTTGATGATGATATAGACGAAATAAGCGTATTAAAGGTAAGTGTAAAGGGTTGAAAATAGGGAAGTTTGTTTTTTGTAATGTTGTTGCGTACAGGAACTAATAAAGTGTCTTTAAATTTTTTCGGTATTTTTATCTTAATCTGAACGGTATCTGTTTTTTGTTGTTCAAGTTGCAGTCCCAATTGTAAAAAAGAATTATCCTCAATGGTTTTTATCCAAAATTCCAAGGTATCTTCCTCTCGAAAAGAAAATTTATTCTCCCCTTGATTCCCCGTATTGTTATACAAAAACACATCACTGATAAAAGCTTCACGATTGAGTATGATTTGCACCTTGCCGGGGTGTTTGTATGATTTTGAATTTACCCATATTTTTTTGCTTAGCGGTTCAAATAATTGCAACACAACCGATAAAGAGTCATTGTCGATAACTAAAGAAGAATCCAAAAAAGCAGTTCTTTCAACGGAAGCATCTAAACGCAAATTGTTGTTTTTATCTTCAAATGCAACAACCGAATATTTTCCTTTTTTTAAGTGAGAGAATGAAAAAACTCCACGCGAATTTGTTTCGGTAAAATAGTAAGGCTTGTACTTTACGGCAACCGAATCCTTACCCAAAGAATCCGGATATAAACCCACTATAACTTGAGCGACAGGTTCTTTGGAAAAAACATTTTGCACCTTTCCTTTTAGTCGTAAGGAGTCAATATGCTCTCCCGTAGAAAAAACATAATTAAAATTAGTTAACTTATTTCCTTCCGTTATATCGGTAATCGCATCCGAAAAATTAATGGTATAAGTCGTGTTAGGCGACAGTTTTTCCGGTTGTAAACGCACCAATATTTTTTTGCCTTTTACTTCATACTTAGGTGTAAAAGAAAGTGTAGGAGTAATCACAATTTTTTTATTCGGCTGTTTCAGTCGTATAAACTCATCAAAAGGTATAACGATTACCGGTGAATGAAAACGAGTACTTTCATTTTTAGGCAATACCAAATCTGTTTGTACTTTAGGGGGGACTACATCTTTTTCTCCACCCGATAAAGACGACTGTTGAGCACAGCCAATCAGCACAAAAGCCAATAACCAATATATATAATAATGTTTCAAAATAGTGTTTCAATATGTTTAACAATAGCCTCCAGTCCCATTTTATCCGCATCGTCAAAAGTAGCAAGAAATTCACTATCAATGTCTAAAACAGCAATACATTCTCCTTTATGGTTTCTCACCGGCAACACTATTTCAGATTGCGTTGCCGTGCTACAAGCAATATGCCCGTCAAAAGCCCTTACATCCTCCACAATAATTGTCTCATTACGTGCCCAAGCCGAACCACATACCCCTTTGCCTTTAGCAATTCGAGTACACGCAAGTGTCCCTTGAAAACAATTTAAAACCAATTCCTCCTTATCCACCACATAAAACCCTACCCAAAACCAATTCATTTCATATTTAAGCAACGAGCAGATGTTGCCCAAATTAGCAATTCTATCACTTTCAGAATCCGTCAAAGCCTTAATCTGTTCGAGCAATAAGCGGTATTGTGAAGTTTTATCCATTGTATTCTTTATGTTTATCCAAAGAAGTTTGTTCAAAATAATCAATAATAGCCTCTTTCATTAATTCCTCCTGTTCCTTTTCATTCAACATAGGTAGTTTTTCTACATTCTGAAAATGAGGCCAACCATCCTTATCTCGACCTTGATATTCGTAATACCCATAAGGCTCAAGCAAGGTACAAATAGCAATATGCATTACCTCCAACTTTTGGTCTTTTGTCAAATCCACATACCCCTTGTTTAGCTCCTGCAATCCTATCAAAAACAACAAGGCTTGCATATCCAATGTTTCCCCAAAGTGTTTAGATGCAACTTGTAAGGTATCTCTCCATTTTTTTTCCAATTCAAAATTCATAAGTACAAAGATACGTAAATAAAGATGATTAGGGCGTTCCCATTACGGCATAAAACTATTTTTCGTTCCAACGAAAAATAGTTTAACGCCGTAAAGGTCGGGCTATCACTACTCACTCTTTTGTGTTGCATAAGTGCAACAACACAAAAGG
>JALTUD010000404.1 GCA_027047735.1 Flavobacteriales bacterium
AATCATAAAATCTTTTATCACCCTATGGAATAATGTCCCGTCATAAAACCCTTGTTGAATTAACTTGGTCATATTTTCCCGGTGCAAAGGTGTTCCTTCGTATAACCGAACAATAAAATCACCCGCCGTTGTCGTGAATTTCACTATCGAAGCCGGTTTAAATTCGGGTTCTTTCGGTTCTTCTTGCTTTTCTTCTTGTTCTTCTGTCTGAACCTCGGCAGTTTTTTCTTCGTTTTTTTCCGTTTTTTTTGAGTTTTTAAGCAACCCACAGCTACCAAATGACGTTAGTAAAGCAACGACAAAAAAAACTTTTAAACTTCTTGCTTGCAACATATTAAATTTTATTTTATAACTTTGTTGTTCTGCAAAGTAAAGCAATTTACAATAAAAGCAATTGAAAAAAGACTAAAACATTATGAAAACATTACTGAAAAATACCATATTTTTACTTTTTGTTGCGTTGATTGCAACTTCTATTTCTTCTTGCTACAAAAAGAAAAAAACAACAGCGGTTATCACCGTTTTAGATGCAGCAAATGCTCCCGTTCCGGGTGCTACGGTTAAACTGTATTATAAGCACGCAACCGACTCCTTAGGTACGGATTTACGATTAGACAAAGAAGAAACAACAGATGCTTCGGGTAAAGCAACCTTTAATTATACCGAAGAGTTTAAATCAGGTCAGGCAGGGTTGGCTGTTTTGGACATTGAAGTAAACGGTGATATTCTCGGAATTATCAAAATTGAAGAAGGCAAAACAAACGAAGAAACGGTTAACATACCCTAATAAAAAAACTTTACGTCTTAAAAACGCTCTCAATATCATTGAGGGCGTTTTTTGTTTAGGTAAAGTCTAATCCTTAAAAGAATGCACGAACTTGCACTCCACCTGTATGTACAATTGGATTGTTTTTACTACTTCTACCGTTGTAGTTCAAAGTAAGTTGAAGATTGTTCGCCAATGTTCTTTGGATAGAACAGACCCACGTAAAGTTTTTTCCTTTTTGCAAAGCCTCTAACATTTCAAAAGTTACCGCCTGATTCTCCGACCCTTGATAAATATTGTTGATATAATTGAATGATGCGGTAACAATTCCTTTTTTCACACTGTTGTACTTCAATTCTACCCCGTAATGATTGATGAAAGCTTTTTCCGCAGAAGGCAATAGATTTCTTTTGTCTTTATAAGCGGTTATAATAGATATTCTGTACTTGGTAGAAGGCTGAAACGAAAGTTTACCTTCGGTTTTTATTGCTTTTATATTATAATTCCTGTTGTTGGCATAATCGGCTGATGATAATTTGTATTCCAAAGCTTCTTTTACTTGAAAAAGAAAATACGGCGTAATATTCCACCGCACGTTAACCGCATTGTTTTTCCTGACCTTACTATCAAAACCATTTACCAACAGTGTTTTATTTTGAGTGGAAATATA
>JALTUD010000405.1 GCA_027047735.1 Flavobacteriales bacterium
TGGGTTACGTTGCATCGACCCCCACCGGATATTTTCACCTTGCTCAACAAACGGTTGCTTTTCTCCAATATGAGCACAGAAGAATCAGGATTTTTTTCTGCAAAATTAATCGCTCCAAAAAAACCTGCTGCTCCCCCTCCTATTACTACTAAATCAATTTCTTTCATGGCTTTGCAAAGACTTGTGTTGCGTATATTCTTTGTTTTTCGGAATCGTAAATCACCGCTATACCCGTCAATGTAAAGGCACGGTTTATCATGTTTTTATAGTGTTCCTTGGAATGTTGCCAAATTGAAACAAACTCTTTCGCTATTTCTTGCTCTGTTTTTTTTGCATCGTAAGACAGATACGCTACATTCTCCCCTACAAACGTATAATTCCCTCCAAATTTCAGAACGCGTTTATCGGGGGTTTTTAGGTCTTTTTTGTTTTCTAGGTGTGATAATTTATGTTTTGCAGTCATCCACTCGGTATGGTAGTGAGCGGCTTTTTCTAACGGAACAGCTATTTTCAAAGGTAATCTATTCTTTTTTTGACGCAAAGTATTCACTCCTTCCAAAATAAGAGAATCGACAACTTGAGGATTTATCTGTTCTTGAGCTATTGCCGATACAGCCACACTAAAGAAAAACAAAATTGTTAAAATTCTTTTTATCATGATTTTGCTAAGGTACTAAACTTCTTACTTCTATAACGTATCTAAAACCGACAAATGGACTTGGTGCTGTTTGTTCTTCCTTTGCGTGAATATTTAAAAACTCGGGAAAGGAGTTCCAACTTCCTCCTTTGGTTATTTTATCATTTTGAACGAGTTCAGCTACGTTTCCGCAGACGTTATACAGACCTGTTTTATTGGGGTTGTATGCTGTAACGGGAACGGTTGGTTCTTCTTTGGCGTACTTTTTATTTTTTATAAAATAAATCTCGTTGCTCTTATCTCTGAAATTACAACGAAACATTCCTTTTTGTTTTCCTTCTTTTATCCTTAATGAATGTTCTTGCCACGGATAGATTTGATAATCGGGCAAACCGCCTAAAGCTCCGTCTTCCCACTCTATTTCAGTGGGTAAACGAACGGTTATTTTGTACCCTGTAAATAATGAATCCAACTGTTTGCTTTTCCATTGACAAAAAAGCTGTGCTTGCTCGTAAGTAATATTGACAACCGGATAGTTTTGATACGACGGATGTCTGAAATAAAAATCTTCGTAGGCTTTTTGTTTGTTGCGAACCTCCAACCAAAGCGAGTCGTGAGGTTCTACTTCTTTTGTGTTCTCGGATTGATGTACAAATTCTAAATACTCTCGATTACTCACTTCATATTTTCCTATCCACAACGTATCCGAATAGAGTCGAACGGCATTTTCAAAAACCGGATAATCGGCTTGGCTCGTTGCCTCCGCTACAAAAAACGAAATAAAAAACAGTAAAAACATGGTCAATTAACGCAGAATAGAAAAAAGGGTTACCGAAGGATTTAATTTCGTTACAAACTCAACAGCGTAAAAGAAAAGTTATAATTTACCTAATTGGTCTATCAATTGACGGAAAGTCGGCTTTAGTATTTTTCTAACCTGTTCTGCCTTTTGTTCATCAAAGGTTAATTCATCTGCTTGCATATAAAGTGATTTAACCATCTCTAGTTGTAAGGCGTGGACGTTATTTTCGGGATTACCGAAATAACGTGTAATGTAACCGCCTTTGAAAGGTGCGTTGTGATTGACTTGATAATCGGACTTTCTTAATCCTTGATAAGCTGTTTGAATTAAACTTTTATGTGCTGATTGCTCATCATTGTCTCCCAATATTAAATCGGGAAATTTTTCTTTTCGTATTGTTGGGACATAAGTTCTGATGGAATGAGCGTCCCACAGCAAAACATGTTGATATTCTTGCTGTAATCGGGATAAAAGTTGAGTTATTTTTTCGTAATAAGGTCTGTAATATTTTTTTACTCTTCTGTTTACCTCCTTATCATCGGGTTCAAATTGCTTATCAACATATAAATTGTTTCCGAAAAAATCGGTCGTTGGAGTGAGTGATGTGATAATTCGTCCATCGTTGTAAAGCGGTTTACTTTCGGGGGAGCGATTTAAGTCGATGACCCAACGGCTATATTTTGCATAAATTACCGTTATCCCCAAATCGGAAGCAAAATTATAGAGGCGTTCAACAAACCAATCGGTATCATCAGGTTGTTGAATCAACTTTGAATTATAGTGAGATTTTAGTTCGTCGGGAAATTGTGTTCCACAATGCGGTACACTAAGAACAAAAGGTACTTTTTTTACTTTTGGTTCTATTATATAATAAGGTGCGTTACTCATTATTTTGAGTTTAACACAAAATCAACTGCTTTGGGTACATTTTCTTCGATATTGAGAACTGTATGCAATTGAGAAATTTCTATCATTTTATTTACAGAAGGTTGTAATGAACAAATAACAAACACTCCATTGTTGGCTTTACTCAAACGATTTCCGACCAACAAAGCACTTAATCCGGAAGAATCGCAATATTTGGTATCGTTCAGGTTGACAATAATATTGTTAAAATCCGTTTTCCCCAAAGCAACCAAGGCTGCTTTTAATTCAGGTGCAACCAAAGAATCCAATTTATCGACTTTAGATTCTATTATTGCGAAATCGTTGTGTTTTTTTATCTCAAAATTCATAATCCATGCTTTCGTTTGTCCGAAGATACGCATAATTTTAATTTGTTCATAATTTGTTGGGGCTCTTTTACTAAAAACTTGTTGTTGACAATGAGGAGAACTCTACGTAATACATTGTGTTATTACTTGTAATTTTGGTTATGAACATTATACACACGTTTGGGATTGGTATCCCTAACATGAATAAAATAGAAAGCATAAAGCGTTTTTATTTTCCTTATTCTTCTTCAAAATTCTTTTCCATAGCTGGGGCTATGCAAAAGAATTTTTCATCGTCTAAGAAAACTAAAACTCACTTTCTTGCTTCCAATTTTATCCACGTTAGGGATAGAACGGCGTGTTTGAACTCCTTTTGTGTTGTTGCATATAAGCAACACAAAAGAGTGAGTAGTGATAGCCCGACCATTACGGCGTTAAAAAGTAATGCAGTGCAACGAAATTGCTTTTTTATGCCGTAATGGGAACGCCCTAATAAACTTAAACTTTTAAAACTATGCAATTATCAATATTGGACTGGGGAATCGTACTGATCTTTTTTATAGTTTCTATTCTGATTGGTGTTAAAACGAGTAAATCGGCTTCTGCGGGGGCTGATGATTTTTTCTTATCGGGACGTAAGATGCCTTGGTGGCTTTTGGGCGTTTCGATGGTGGCGACCACTTTTGCGGCTGACACACCGGGATTGGTTACCGATATTGTGCGAAAAGGCGGGGTGTATGGTAATTGGGAATGGTGGGCGATGCTTCTGACGGGGATGCTTACGGTGTTTTTCTACGCGAAACTTTGGCGGAGGACTAAAATTACTACGGATTTGGAGTTTTATGAATTGCGTTATTCGGGTAAAGCTGCTTCTTTTTTACGGGGTTTTAGAGCCATTTATTTAGGGGTGGTTTTTAACGTCATTACGATGGCGGGCGTTTGTTTGGCAGGCAACAAAATCGGTCATGTCTTGTTTGGGTTGGAGCCTTATCAAACTTTATTAATTGCAGGAACGGTTACGGTTATTTACTCGTCTTTAGGGGGATTAAAAAGTGTTTTATTGACCGACTTTTTTCAGTTTATGATTGCTATGATTGGCTCGGTTTGGGCGACTGTTTACATTGTTAACCTTCCGGAAATTGGTGGTATGAGCGGTTTACTTTCTCATGAATTGGTGCAAGACAAACTCTCATTCTTTCCTGATTTCAGCGATAAAGATTTGGTTTCTTCGATGCTTATAATTCCGTTGGCGGTACAATGGTGGAGCACGTGGTATCCGGGAGCTGAACCGGGGGGAGGCGGTTACATTGCTCAACGTATGCTTGCTGCCAAAGACGAGAAAAATGCGACTTGGGCGGTTTTGTTTTTTAATTTTGCCCATTATGCCCTACGTCCTTGGCCTTGGATTATTGTCGGACTGGCTTCTTTGGTGGTTTTTCCAACGTTGGACTCTTTGCAGGTTGCTTTTCCGAATCTGGCTCCAGAATATATTAAACACGATTTGGCATACTCCGCTATGTTAACTTTTTTACCCGTCGGGCTTTTGGGAATTGTTGCAACTTCGCTAATCGCGGCTTTTATGTCCACGCTTTCTACGCAATTAAACTGGGGTGCTTCTTACATTGTGAATGATGTATATAAACGCTTCATCAATAAAAGCTCTTCACCGAAACAAGATGTACGGTTGGGGAGAATAACTACTGCCGTACTGATGATTATGGCCGGTTTTTTATCTTTGATTTTTGAAAATGCTAAAGAGGTATTTAATCTAATGCTGTTGATTGGTGCAGGAACCGGCTCTTTATTTATTTTGCGTTGGTTTTGGAATCGCGTTAATCCTTATAGTGAAATTGCGGCTATGGTTATTTCGTTTGTGTATGCTCTTTTCTTCTTTACTAACGAAAAATTGGACGAGCCGTGGTTTGAAATCACACATCATGAAAAATTACTTTGGGGCGTATTTATAACAACATTTGGCTGGATTGCTGTAACACTTTTAACTAAACCTGTTTCAAAACAAACGTTAGAAAAATTTGAAAAAGCGGTTTTCTATGATAAAGACGGAAACTATGATAAATTTGAAAATTTCGGCTATAAGATAGCCGGATTCTTCGTTGCTTCCGTTGGTGTTTACGGTGCTTTATTCGGTATTGGAAATGCTGTTTACGGAGATGCTTTACTTAGTTTAACCTGTTTTGCCGTGTTTGGAATTTGTTTAGCTTTTTTGATTGCCGTAAGGAAGAAAATTGTTTGACTTCCAATCGTAATAAATAGTTAGAAAAACAACTCCATACTCTAACAACAAAAGTAAGGGTTCTTCTTGAACACCCCCGGTATTTCGATACGCATAGTAGCTAAATACAACCGTAAACGACCAAGCCAAAGGAAAGGTAAGACGTGTAAGACTTGCAAATGCTACCAGATAAATCACGTACCATGGATGAACAATTGAAGCTAATAAATAATAAAAAAACAATACTACCGTAAACAATAAAAATAATTCAGGCAGTTGTCGGTTGTTTCTTGTTTTAACAGTTAAAATCAACACAAAAGACAGCACAAAAAAAGGAGATATACTACCGATTATTTGTATTGTATTGTATCCTTTTATCCAAAAGCCTATTTCACGAAAAATATAATAGAGTGAAGCGTTAAACTCAAAGGACTTAAAATACAGGCGTATGCTTTCTCCAAAGGTTTGGAATAAATCTACGGAAGAAAAAGGCAAAAAACTGAATATCAGCACAGTAATTATCACTGAATAAAAAATAACCAATCGCTTCCATTGAACCCTGAACAAAAACAAAGGCAACAATAACAAAGGAATTAACTTTGTAGCTATACCAAGAGCATAAGCAATCCCCGATAGTACAATTCTTTTTTTACTCAATAAAAATATACTGAGCAATACCCAAAAAACAGTAACACCTTCAAAATGTAAATTCTGAATAACTTCTACTATAACTAATGGATTAAAGGCGTAGATAAACAAATTTGACAGAGGAATTTTAAACCGCTGTAATAAGAGATAAATCAATGCAATTGTTCCTGCCTCAAAAAGCAGTAAAAACAAGCGAAGAAAAAGAATATTGTAATAAAGATTATCGCCGGAAAGATAGTAAGCTAAAGCAAAAACAGCTTGATTGAACGGCGGATAAACCGAATAATACTTTTTTGAGTTCATTCCATCAGGAAACAAGGTTGAACTTCCGTTATAGAGTTCTGTTCTTAGATACTCTCTGTTTTGAATTCCCTCTAAATGTAAAAATTCCTTTGGTTTATAAGCGTAGGGATTGTGAGAATGAACAAGTAAATTCCCGTCCCATGCAAAGCGAAAATAATCATCGGACAAATTAGGCACTGAAAAGAAAAGTAACAACCGAAAAGCGATTGCTGCACCAATGAGTACAGAAACATTATTTTTCTTAAAACCAGACCATTTTTCAGAATACAAAAAAACTCCGTATAGTATAAACAAAAACGAGAAACAAATTAACAGTTGGTACTCATCTAATCGTGTGGTAAAATACGACAAGTAGAACAAAATGATAGCGTAGAGCAGTCCTCCCCAAACAAGCAACCATTTATTTTTGAGTACTTGCAGCATGTTTTATTGAAAGGATAAGCGTGTAAGAGAAACCTCCTATCACCATAAGCAAGAATACCATCATACTGTAATTTTCGGAAGAATAAGCTAAAGTTAATCCGTAAAAAGCGTACAGGACAACCAACAAATCTATAATCAACAAGGGCGACAAGGCTACTTTTGCATATTTTTTTACCGTCCAACCGGTATCGTTAGGTTGTTTGACATTAAACTTCGGTGTTCTTACAAAAGGGGATTTTTTACCCGCCCAACCTTCCAATACCGCAATAGTATTGTATGTTGTAAGCCCCATCATAACGGAAAGGAAAACAGGAAAAAACAACAAAAAACGAAAAAACTCCGTAACTGCATTTTTGTTCGGGTCTTTGTAAGCTGTAAAATACAAACCAGCAAGAAACAAAGTACTCAAAACAAAAACACCAAAATAGTTATACAATCGAGCTAAATCGGGATTTTTTTGAGCATAAATTAACAGAGGAACACTCAATAATATCAAACCGGAAATGGCTATATATATCGAACTATTTAATAAATGGAATACCGCTGCTATTTTTGTTAATGGAGAAATATTGGCATTTGTTAAAACACTCATCAAATTCTTTTTACTACACTCCGCAGCTCCTTTAGACCAACGAAATTGTTGATTTTTTAGAGCATTCATCTCTATTGGTAATTCTGCGGGAACGACTACCTTTTCGATGTATTTAAAAATCCAACCTTTCAGTTGAGCCCGATAGCTCAAATCCAAATCTTCGGTCAAGGTATCGGCAGACCAACCACCGGCATCTTCTATACACGATTTTCGCCAGATTCCCGCCGTACCATTAAAATTTATAAAATGTTTTCCTCGATTTCTTCCGACCTGTTCAACCTTAAAATGAGCATCTAAAGCAAAGGCTTGAAGACGAGTCAATAGAGAGTACTCTTTATTGAGATGTCCCCAACGGGTTTGAACAACCCCTATTTTCGGGTTTTTAACAAAATGAAACGTAGTTCTCTTTAAAAAATCAGGTTCAGGCACAAAATCAGCATCAAAAACAGCGATTAGCTCTCCCTTTGCTTCCTTTAAACCATAATCCAAAGCACCGGCTTTAAACCCCTTACGTTCATCTCTCCTAACGTAGTTAATATCCACTCCTTTGGTTTGCCACTCCGCTACTTTATTTGCAATAATCAATACGGTTTCATCATCTGAATCATCTAAGACTTGTATTTCCAACTTGTCCGAAGGATAATCAAAATTACAAACACTATCAATCAAGCGTTCTATAACGTACAGCTCATTGTAAACAGGAAGTTGCACGGTAACTTTAGGATAATTACTTTCTAAAACCACCGATAATTTCCCTTGTTTTTTTCCTTTAGTCTTCGTGTAAATGTAGATTACAGTCAAATAGAGAGCAACTAAGCTGTATAGAAAAATAAAACTCAACAACAGGAAATAAACGATATAGATAAAGTACCCCATAAATTCACGTCAATATTATAACTCTTCTTCTATTCTTCTAATCACTTTAATACCATCTATACAAGCAGAAACAATTCCTCCGGCATAACCGCCACCCTCGCCACACGGATATAACCCTTTGACTTCGGGGTGTTGCAAAGTTACTTTATCCCTTGGTATTCTGACAGGAGAAGATGTGCGCGATTCCGTAGCATGTAACACCGCATCGTTCGTTAAATACCCTTTCATTTTTTTACCGAAATCAAGTAAGCCCTTACGCAAAGAATCCGTAACAAAATCAGGAAAAACCTCATCGAGTTCCACAGATAGAATACCCGGAAAATAAGACGTAGGCGGTAAATCTTTTGATTTCTTTTTATTGACAAAATCCAATACGCGTTGAGCCGGAACTTTTTGAGTTTTCCCACCCAATTCCCACGCTCTTTTTTCTATGCTTTTCTGAAAGTACATTCCTGCCAATGCTCCATATTTGTGAAATTCGGGAATATCTTCCCATCTTACTTCGGTTACAATACCGGAATTTGAAAAAGGATTGTTCCGCTTACTGGGCGACCAACCGTTGGTTACGACTTCCTCTTTGTCTGTTGCACAAGGTGCAATTATCCCACCGGGACACATACAAAAGGAATACACCCCGCGTTCGTTGGCTTGTGTTACCAAACTATAAGACGCAGGCGGTAAAAACTCCCCTCTATTTTCTGTTTTATATTGCAACTTGTCTATTAGACGTTGACTGTGTTCAATCCTGACACCCAAAGCAAAAGATTTAAACTCTAAGGCTATTTTCTTATGGTGCAACAATTTGTAAACATCGCGAGCCGAATGTCCCGTAGCCAAAATAAGTCGCTCTACATTCACTATTTGCTTTCCATTTATTTCTACTTGTGTAACCTTACCGTCTTTAACTATAATATCGGTTACCTTGCTGTTGAAATGAATTTCTCCGCCTTTTTCCAATATGGTTTGACGTATATTCTCTATTAATTTCGGTAATTTATTGGTACCGATATGCGGGTGAGCATCTACCAAAATATCCGGTGAAGCACCGTGATAAACTAATGTATTTAATACGTCTTTTAAGTTTCCTCGTTTTTTGGAACGGGTATATAACTTCCCGTCGGAGTATGTTCCGGCTCCTCCTTCACCAAAACAATAATTGGATTCTGTATTAACGATTCCTTTTTTATTGATATTGGCTAAATCTCTTCTACGTGATTTTACATCTTGTCCTCGCTCAAAGACTACGGGTTTTATTCCTTTTTGCAAGGCTTCTAAAGCTGCAAACAACCCCGCAGGACCACTTCCTACAATATGAACTACGGTAGAACTGTTTCCCACGTTGCAATATGCATGTTCAAAAGTAACAGGGGTAAAATCTTCGTTGATATAAACCTCAACTCTTAATTGATAGACAACCGGTCTTTTTCTAGCATCAATGGAGCGTTTTAGAATTTCTACGTGGCGTATTTCTCTAATCGAAACACCTGCTTTTTTAGCTGTAATTCTTTTCAATCGCTCGCTGTCAAAGGCTTCTTCGGGAAGTACGCGTATTTGCAATTCTTTTACCACTGTGTGTTTTTTGATGAATGGGTGGCAAAGATAAAAAGATAAAAATGAATAACTAAGTATAAAGCGTTATTTTGAAAATGTAGCAGTATGCGTTAGGGATAGAAACGGCATCCTTTTGTCCTCCCTCCTTTTGGAGGGCAAAAGATATAGTGGATAGCCCGACCCTCATTTACAAAAACAACGTTTAGCGGTAGCGATATGTTGTTTTTGTAAATGAGGGGAACGCCCAAAACTTAAAAAAACTTTTCTATATCCTCGCCTTCTTCCTCCTTTCCGTTGATTAAAGACTGAAGATTTACGAAATCATATAGTTCAGTATCAAGCAAATGCGTTGGCGAAATGTTCTTTAAGGCATTAAACATTATCGCCTTTCGGTTCGGGAATTTCTTCTCCCAGTTGTTTAATAATTGTTTGGTCAATTGACGTTGCATATTGGGCTGACTTCCGCATAAATTACAAGGTATAATCGGGAAATCTTTTTCTTTGGCATAAATGATAATCTCCTCTTCCTTACAAAAAGCAAGCGGACGAATCACCTGCAATTCGTTATCGTTGGTAATAAATTTAGCCGGCATAGCTTCCAATTTCCCCGCAAAAAACAAATTCAGGAAAAAAGTTTCTAAAATATCTTCTCGATGATGTCCCAGTGCTATCTTATTACAGCCCAATTCTTTAGCAGCCTGATAAAGCGTACCCCTCCTCAACCTCGAACAAAGACTACAAGTCGTCTTGCCTTCTTTCAGCACCTCTTTTACCACACTATACGTATCCTTTTCGATGATTTTATACTCAATCCCCAATTTAGACAAATAATTCGGCAAAACCTCCTCCGGAAACCCCGGTTGTTTCTGATCCAAATTAACCGCCACAATATCAAAACGAACATCCGAATACTTTTGAAAGTGCATCAAAATATCCAACATCGTATAGCTGTCCTTACCACCCGACATACACACCATTATCTTATCGCCGTCCTCAAACAATTTATATTTTTCGTGAGCCCGCCACACATCCGTACGCAAGCGTTTGGTATATTTTTTTAGGATATTCGGAGCCTTTTTAGGCGTATTCTCATTGTTTTCCATTGTAAAATCGTATAAAATCGAGTGCAAATATACTCATTCCATTGGTTGAAAAGATGATAGAACTCAAATAAAAACCATATCTATTTGAATGAGAACAATTTGGGCGTTCCCCCAATAAGCCAAACAAACATATCGCTCACGCGAAACGTTTGTTTGGCTTATTGGGGTCGGGCTATCACTACTCACTCTTTTGTGTTGCATAAGTGCAACAACACAAAAGGAGTTCAAACAAGCCGTTCTATCCCTAACGCAAGTGAATGTAGAACCCCATTACAACAAAAAAAAGGGACAAGTTTAAAAACTCATCCCTTTTTTATTCTGTTAGTACCGAAGGTCGGAATCGAACCGACACTCCTTGCGGAACACGAGTTTGAGTCGTGCGCGTCTACCAGTTCCGCCACTTCGGCTTTTAAACTTAAATTGGTGCGACAAAGGTAATACAACTTTTTGTTTTGACAAATAATAATTGAAAAATATTTTTTATATCACATAAAAAGACCTACTTTTGCCGTCGGAAAAACATAAACCCAAATGGCTAATAATAGAGTTAAAATTTTCAGTTGTTCAGCATCAAAAGATTTAGCTGAGAAAATAGCAGCTTCATACGGACAAGAATTAGGAAACGTGGAAGTTCAACGCTTTAGTGATGGTGAATTTACTACTGTTTTTAACGAAACGGTGAGAGGTTGTGATGTTTTTCTAATCCAATCAACAATACCACCGACAGACAACATGTTTGAGTTATTGTTGATGATTGATGCGGCAAAAAGAGCTTCTGCCAGAAAGATAATTGCCGTTATACCTTATTATGGTTGGGCAAGACAAGACAGAAAAGATCAACCGAGAGTTGCCATTGGAGCTAAATTGGTAACCAACCTTTTGGAAGCTGCCGGAGTTGACCGAGTAATGACAATGGATTTACACGCCGACCAAATACAAGGTTTTTTTGAAGTACCTGTTGACCATTTATTTGCGTCAAGTCTTTTTGCTCCTTATTTAAAAAGTTTAAATAACGACAATATAATTATCGCAGCACCGGATGCAGGAGGTTCTAAAAGAGCCAGTGCTTATGCTAAATATTTACATACGGACTTGGCTTTATGCTATAAACAACGAAAAAAAGCCAACGAAATATCCAGTATGACTATCATTGGAGATGTAAAGGGTAAAGATGTTGTAATTATAGACGATATGGTTGATACAGCCGGCACTCTTACCAAATCTGCACAGTTATTTATCGAACATGGAGCTAAAAGTGTGAGAGCTATTTGTACTCATGCTGTTCTTTCAGGACCAGCCTATGAACGAATAGAAAATTCTGTTTTGGAGGAATTAATCGTTACAGATACCATTCCTCAAAAAAGAGCATGCGAAAAGATAAAAGTATTATCGGTAGCTGATATGTTTGCCGATATTATGAAAAAAGCAATCAATTTTGAATCAATTAGTGAACATTTTGTGTTCGCAAACCAATAAGTAAACAAATAAACAATAAATAAAATGAAAAAAGTATCGTTGAGCGGCTCTAAAAGAAAGAGCGTAGGGAAAAAAGATGCAAAATTATTAAGAAGAGAAGGTCAAATACCTGCTGTGCTTTATGGAAATAAAGAGCAAGTACACTTTTCAGTTGATGAAATTGCCTTAAAAAAATTAGTTTATACACCAAACGTATATATTTTTGAACTGGACATAGACGGGACTAAAGTTCCTGCTGTTATGAAAGAAGTTCAAATACACCCTGTAACGGACAGAACTGTTCATGTTGACTTCCAAGAAGTAGTGGACGGAAAACCTGTAAAAATTGAAATTCCTATTAAATTAACAGGGCTTTCAGAAGGTGTTAAAAGTGGAGGTAAATTAATGCAACACTTTAGAAAATTAAAAGTAGAAGCGTTAGTAGAAAACTTACCGGACACTGTTGAAATCGATATTACAGAAGTAGGCATAGGTGATAAAATTAGAGTGGGAGATGTAGATATTAACGGTGTTAAACTTCTTAACCCGGAATCTGCAGTAATCATTGCTGTTCAAATGGCTCGTGGAGCGAAGAAAACAGTTGAAGAAGAAGCTGCTGAAGAAGCTGAAGCTTAATTGAGATGAAGTACTTAATCGTAGGACTGGGGAATCCCGGAACGGAATACGAAAATACTCGACACAACATCGGGTTTAAAACATTGGACGCTTTAGCTAAAGCGTCCAATGTTTCTTTTAGCCAAGAAAAATTGGCTTATAGAACCACCATCAAGCATAAAGGAAGAACGTTTGTTCTCATCAAACCCACAACCTTTATGAATTTGAGTGGTAAAGCCGTTAATTACTGGCTACAAAAAGAAAAAATAAATAAAGAGAACCTCTTGGTTATTACTGACGATTTAGCTTTACCTCTAGGTAAATTAAGACTTAAACCCAAAGGCAGTGACGGAGGTCATAATGGTCTTAAAGACATTCAAAAAGTATTAAACACCAATCAATACGCCAGATTGAGGTTTGGTATAGGAAATGAGTTTTCCAAAGGAAAACAGGTGGATTACGTTCTGGGAGAATGGACATCCGAAGAACAGAAGCTACTTCCCTCTTTAATCGAAAAATCTAAAGATATTGTACTTTCTTTTGCCACAATAGGTATTCAAAGAACAATGAATGCTTTTAATTAGGAAATTTTATTTTTCAGGTATCCAAAATTCTTCTTTTACGTTCATTTCTTGTGTTAATTTTCTGGATAGCACAAAAAGATAATCGGACAATCTGTTTACGTATTTAAGAACCAAATCATCTACTTCTGCTTCTTGTTTTAATTCTACGATGAGTCTTTCGCATCTTCTGCAAACGGTTCTTGCTATGTGGCAATAGGATACTACATTATTCCCACCGGGCAGAGTAAAATGTTTCATTGGAGGTAAACTCTCCTCCATTCTATCCATTTCTTTTTCCAGCAGGTAGATATCTTCTATTTGAATTGTTGGTAATTTTAATTTTGGTTTTTCCGGGTCTTTGGCTAGTTGTGCTCCAAGAGTGAATATTTTATCTTGTATAATGACGAGTGTTTTTATATGCTCTTCTTTAATTTCCTGACTTCTTATTAGTCCTATCCAAGCATTGAGTTCGTCACTGGTTCCGTACGCATCAATTCGCACATTGGATTTTAAAACTCTTTTTCCTCCGAATAATGAGGTTTCTCCTTTATCTCCTGTTTTTGTATATACTTTCATATTTTTATTTTTAACGGTCTTTGCGTTAGGGATTGATATCCCTAACACGAGTAAAATAGACGGTATAAAGCGTTTTTTGATTCCTTATACTTAGTAGAGGTTAATTACAGCTTGTTTATAAGTTAAAAATTAGTTCTTTTCATTTCACTCGTCGTTATTTTTGCGAACCATAGCTACGGCTATGCTTCTTAAAAATGCCTAGATTGAAAAGAAAATAATCTAATTTCACTTTTATACTCAAACTGTAAATAACCTCTTCATAAAAATTTTCAATAGCTGGTGCTATGCAAAATTTTTATTCATCGTCTAAGAAAAATAAAAATTCACTTTCTATTCGCCAATTTCACTCGCGTTAGGGATAGAAGTGGCATCCTTTTGTGTTGTTGCACTTATGCAACACAAAAGATATAACGGATAGCCCGACCATTACGGCGTTAAAAAGTAGTGTAGTGGGGGTAGTGCGAACGAAACTACTTTTTTATGCCGTAATGGGAACGCACAAATCTTTATCTTGCTTTTTCGGTTGCTTTACTTACGGCTATCATATAGAGTGCGGTTGTTATTAACAATACGGCTACCACTTGGTGCAACACTCCCAGATATATCGGTACGCTTCCTAACAATGTTACTATTCCCAAACTTACTTGTATTAATACCAAGATGAGAAAAATATTCATTCCTTTTTTGTGTAATCGGTGTAGGTTTTGTTTGTAATTATTGAGATAAAACAACAATGTAATTCCTACTATAAAAAGGGCTAAATAACGATGTACAAATAAAACGCTCGTTCCTTCGCTTACTATTGAATGAATTTGGGAAGGAAAGTGAACGACCTCTGCTAATGTATGGTTGCCGAAACCTGCTTTCAATCCTGCGGTAAAAGCTCCGTAGGTTATTTGTAAAAAGATGAGTACAAACATAAACCAATATTGTTTATTGATTTGTTTGTCCTCTACCGGACGAGGATAAATTAAGCTGAGTGCAACCCAAAAGATGTAAAGCATCGCGGTAAGTGCCGTGAGTAAGTGTGCGGCTAAACGATAATGACTGACGTGCGGAACTTTATCCAAACCGCTGTTGACCATATACCAACCTAACACCCCTTGAAAAGCTCCTAATCCGAGGATAATGAACATCTGTCGTAGTAGTTTTTTGTCAAATCGTTTTTGTTTCCAAAAGATAAGGAAAGGAATGATGAAAACTATTCCTATAAAGCGTCCCAAATCCCGATGAATAAATTCCCACCAAAAAATTTGTTTGAAGTCGCTTAGTGTGAAGTGCGAATTTACTTTTTGAAATTCCGGCGTTGCTTTATACAGGTCGAATTTTTCTTGCCATTGTACCTCGTTCATCGGAGGAATTGCACCTAGAATAGGCTTCCAATCCGCCATGGACAAGCCTGAACCCGTGAGGCGTGTTATTCCTCCGACGATGACCATTGTCAAAATCAAAAAGTAACCTAAAAACAACCAACGTACTACGGGCTTATGTTTTTGTTGCATTTGTTTAGAATTTTAATCTTGTTTTTTCGTTTGAAACGGCTAAACTACAATTTTGATTCAAAACCAGTGCACGATTATCGTCTAAATGTCCTGCGGGAAAATTAAAACAAACGGGATAGTCGTATTCTTGTACGGTCTCCATGATGATTTCTTCCGCGGTTTTTCCGAAAGGTACGGTGTTGTCGTGCATATCGGTCATTCCTCCGACTATAAGTCCTTTAAGTTCCGATAGTTTTCCTGACAATTTTAAGTTCCACATCATTCGGTCGATATGGTAAAGATATTCATCTAAATCTTCTATGAAAAGAATCTTGCCCTTGGTGTTAATATCGAACTTTGTTCCCGATAAACTATAAAGTATAGAAAGGTTTCCTCCTACTATTTCTCCTGTTGTTATACCTACTCTATTTCGTTTGTCTGAAGGGATTTCAATGCTATATTTTTCTCCAAACATTGCCTGTTTTAAAGTAGATAGAGATGCTTGACTATTCTTTTTGAAATTGACAGGCATCGTTGCGTGAATGGTTGGAATCCCTACCTTTTTATTAACTGCATTGTGCAGGGCTGTAACATCGCTGTACCCGATAATAGGCTTAGGATTTTCCTTTAGTTTGGAAAAATCTATTTTATCGAGAATACGAACCGTTCCGTATCCTCCTCTGAAACAAAGTATTGCTTTTATTTCGGGATTGTCAATTGCCCATTGCAAATCAAATCTTCGCTGTTCGTCCGTTCCACAAAACTGATAGTATTCCGCTCTTAAATTTGGCGATTCTACAACTTGTAGCGACCAACTTTCTAAAAGTTTTTCGGCATACTCCAAGGCTTCTGCATCTATCTTTCGTGCAGTGGATATAATGGCTATTTTATCTTCTTTTTTTAGG
>JALTUD010000406.1 GCA_027047735.1 Flavobacteriales bacterium
AATTCTCAGAGGGTTATCACCGATATTTACAGGAGAGATATGTAGTGAATTAGTGGGAGATACTTGATTGATCCCTACATTTTGAGCAAGTGTAACACCACTAACAAGAAGCAAAAAGAAAAGAGCTGTATTTTTCATATCTATTAGATATTTTGATTATGTAACTCTAAAAGTACAAAAAAAATATATTTAGAGCAATTGAATCTAGAAATTTAATAAATGAGTTATATTTTTTATTTCGTGTTAGAGATAACAATCCTTGTGTAAATTTGAAAAAAGAAAAAGTAACATATTGAACCTTCAAGGACATCCACTACAAAACCATATCTTATTACCGTTTAATTAAATAGATAATTTTACCTTTGAGAAAAATTTTAAAAGCAGTTCAAGTAAAACTCAACACAATGATACCTTTTTCACCACCCAGAATCGATGAGAAAACAATAGAAAGCGTAGTAGATGCTTTGCAGAGCGGATGGATTACAACCGGTCCCAAAACGAAGTTATTTGAAGAAAAAATAGCCGACTATGTTGGGGGAGATGCGGTCGTAGCTTTAAGTTCTGCAACCGCAGGATTACAATTAATATTACATTGGATGGGAATAAAAGAAGGTGATGAAGTCATTGTCCCGGCTTACACCTATTGTGCAACGGCAAACGTAGTCAAGCACACAGGAGCAACACTGGTAATGGTAGATGTTAATTCAAATGATTTTAATATAAATATAGAAGCGATTAAAAAAGCAATCACTACCAAAACAAAGGCTATCATTCCCGTTGATATAGGCGGTTTACCGGTCGATTATGACGAGCTTTTTCAATTGGTAAATTCATTAGAAGTCTTGGCTAAGTTTTCTCCATCTACCGAAGTACAACGTCAAATGGGGCGAATTATTATTGTTTCTGATTCTGCACATTCTATCGGAGCGGTATATAAAGGTAAAAAAGCCGGAATGTTAGCCGATATATCTTCGTTTTCATTTCATGCGGTAAAAAACTTAACAACTGCAGAAGGAGGAGCAGTCGTATTTAACGTTGCTGATAAGTTTGACCATAAAGAGTTACAAAAACAATTTAAAACAAGTTCGTTACACGGACAAACCAAAGATGCTTTTAGTAAGATGCAAGTAGGAGCATGGCGTTACGATGTTGTTGAAGCCGGATTCAAATGCAACATGACAGACCTGCAAGCAGCAATCGGATTAGTAGAAATAGACCGCTATGAAGATACCTTAAGAAAAAGAAAAGAAATCTTTGATTATTATACCGAAAGATTAAGTCAATACGATTGGGCAAATACACCGGTTTATGAAACAGCTGATAAAACAAGCTCGTACCATTTGTATTTATTAAGGATAAATAATTGTACCGAAGAGCAACGAAATAAAATCATAGAAGAAATCAGCAAAAAAGAAGTGGCAGTTAATGTACATTATCTACCACTTCCTATGTTGAGCTATTATAAAAATTTAGGATACGATATAAAAAACTACCCGACAGCTTTTGAAAACTACAAATCCGAAATATCACTACCCGTTTGGTACAACCTGTCTAAAGAACAAATGAAAACAGTAGCCGATACAGTAATTGAATCCGTTGAAAATGTCTTGGGAAACAAAAATTAAAAATACCCAATCGTAGAATCGACGGTTTTAGTGATAAGTGTTGGTATTTGATGTTTGTTCGTTATAATTTCTTGTGCAAATGTATCGAATTGAGCAAACACTTTTTCAGTATAATAGGCTATCGAGATTAAATCCGCTCCGTGCCGCAAACTAAAATCAATAATTTGTTGTTGGTAGCTGTCTTTCCCACTTAACTTAAAAGCCTTTGTTTCTTTAACCCCTTGCTCTGTCAATTGCATAAGAGCAATTTGAGCATAGTTTTTAATTTTTCGTTGAAGACCGGTATCACTTTTCGCTTCATAAACAACTTCAACGCTTGCACCAAAAGCTTTTGCTAATTTTGCCGTTGCCGGTAAGATTTGTAAACTTTCTTTAGAGGCGGTAATCGGCATCACTATTTTATTAATTTCTTTACTGATAACCTTTTCTTGAACAACCATAAAAGGGACATCAGTGCTGGTAATTACTTTTATAGCCCAACTACCAAATAGTTTCTGCATACCTTTTGCTCCATGCGTTCCCATTATGATAAGGAAAGCATCCACCTCTTTGGCAACACGACCTATATCGTCAAAAATATTCCCGATTTCTACTCGGAAATCGACTTCAACCCCCTCTGCCGATAACTCAGTTGCTACGGATTTAAGTAAAATAGTACTGGTTTCTTTATCCTTTTTGTTTTTTATAATATGCAAAAGCAAAACTCTTGCTTTTGTTTGCTTTGCAATCGTTACAGCATCTTTTGCAGCGGATTCTGTTACGGAAGTAAAATCGTAGGGTACTAAAAATGTGACAGGTTTCATAGATACAATTTTTTATAAAAATAAGGTGTTTGATTTTATGAAAACGTATTTTTATACTTTTTATTTCAACTATTTAAGGTTAATATCTATTGGATTTTATTAACTTTGAGGTCTAAATAAAGGACAAGACGTACGTAAAGTATTTAGAAGGGAGTGGTAGTTAGAGAGGTTATGGAAGTTATGTTTTTAGAGAATTAAAAAGATTTTTATCAAATTTATTTATTCAATTTTATGATTGAAATTATTCCTTTTAAAGCTGTTAGACCTCCGAGGGATAAAGCAGGGTTGGTCGGTTCTCGTCCTTTTTATAATTACAAAAAACATATACTTAACGCCAAACTCGAAGGAAATCCCTATACCTTCTTACATGTTATCAATCCGGAGTTCAAAGCAGGGGATAAAACGAAGCCGAATACTATTGAGCGTTTTCAAAAGGTTAGAAATAAATACGAAGAATTTATAAACGAGGGGATTTTAAGAAAAGAAGATAAGGATAAATTCTATATCTATCGTCAAATTACCCCATCCAATACTTTTATTGGTTTAATAGCCGGTGTTTCTGTTCAAAATTATATCAATGGTGAAATTAAAATTCACGAACATACCTTGACCGAACGCGAAAAAACCTTTTGCAAATACATCGAAGTCTGTCGTTTTAATGCAGAGCCGGTTTTACTAACCTATAAGGATAATGAAATAATAGACTCGTTATTTAAAAAGTATATACATACGCGTTCAGAGTATGAATTTTCAACAACCGACCGTATTAAGCATGACCTATGGCTGGTAGAATCAGAGGAAGATATTCGCTTGTTTCAAAAAACATTTCAAGAAATATCATCCGTTTATATTGCTGACGGTCATCATCGTTCGGCGTCTTCTGTACTTTATGCTAAAGATAACCCGGATAATCCGTTAGCTCAGTATTTTTTAGCTTTTTTTATAGCTGAAAGTAATCTTAAAATAGTTGAGTTTAATCGAACCGTAAAGGATTTGAACGGCTTATCAGAGGAAGATTTTTTGAATGCGTTAAAGCAATTTTTCAAAGTTATACCTCATGGAGATAAACCTTATGTTCCGAATGAAATGCACAGCTTTTCAATGTATCTAAACGATAATTGGTATCAACTAATTACCCTGCCTGGGTTCATTGATACACAATCTCCTGTCGGAACGTTAGATACGCAGATTTTATCTGATACCGTTTTTGAAAAAATACTAAACATTCAAGATTTAAAAAACGATAAACGAGTTTCCTTTGTAGAGGGTACGCAAGGTTTAGAAAAACTTAAATGGATGGTGGATACCAACAAGGCTAAGGTTGCTTTTGCTCTTCATCCAGTAAGTATAGAGCAACTTAAAAATATTGCAGACACCCAAAATATTATGCCCCCCAAAAGCACATGGATAGAACCTAAGTTAAGAAGCGGTCTAACCATTTTTGAATTTTAAGAAATAGTTAAAAATACACATAAAAAATGAAAAACACAGCATTAAAACAAAAGCACATCGAGTTAGGTGCAAAGATGGTTCCTTTTGCAGGTTATAATATGCCTGTACAATATGAAGGGGTAAACAAAGAACACGAAACGGTTCGAAATGGAGTAGGGGTATTTGATGTTTCGCACATGGGAGAATTTCTTCTAAAAGGAGAAAAAGCTTTGGATTTAATTCAAAAAGTAACATCAAACGATGCTTCTAAATTATACGATGGTAGAGCACAATATTCTTGCCTTCCAAATGAAATAGGCGGTATTGTTGATGATTTATTGGTTTATAAAATTAAAGATAACGAGTATTTGTTGGTCGTTAATGCTTCTAATATCGAAAAAGATTGGAATTGGATTTCCAAACACAATACATTTGGTGTTGACATGGAAAACGTTAGCGATACGCTTTCTTTATTAGCTGTTCAAGGGCCAAAAGCAACAGAAACCTTACAGAAATTAACCGATGTCAATTTATCTGACGTAAAATATTACCACTTTACAAAAGGTGAATTTGCAGGAGTAGATGATGTCATTTTATCGGCTACCGGTTACACGGGGGCAGGAGGATTTGAATTGTATATCCCTAATGAAGTAGCAGAACAAGTATGGGACGCCGTCTTTAAAGCGGGAGAAGAATTTGGAATAAAACCAATAGGTTTAGCCGCAAGAGATACCCTTCGCCTTGAAATGGGATTCTGTCTATACGGAAATGATATTGATGATACCACTTCACCAATAGAAGCAGGGCTGGGTTGGATTACCAAATTCACCAAAGACTTTATCAATGCAGAAAATTTGAAAAAACAAAAAGAAGAAGGGGTAAGTCGAAAATTGGTCGGTTTTGAATTACTCGAAAGAGGAATACCAAGACACGGGTATAAATTAGTCAACGAAAACGGTGAAGAAATAGGAGAGGTAACCTCGGGTACGATGGCTCCCACACTAAAAAAACCAATAGGTATGGGCTACGTGAAAACCGAATATGCACAAGAAGGAACAACTATTTATGTTCAAATAAGAAATAAAAATATACCTGCTAAAATTGTAAAATTTCCATTTAAGTAAGTAGAGAATTTTTAGGACGTTCCCCCAAACAAAAAAAGATGAGTTCCCAATAATGGAACTCATCTTTTTTTTTGTTTGGGGTCGGGCTATCACTACTCACTCTTTTGGTTTGCATATATGCAACAAACCAAAAGGAGTTCAAACATGCCGTTCTATCCCTAACGCGAGTGAAATTGGCGAATAGAAAGTGAATTTTTGGTTTCTTAGACGATGAATAAAAATTTTGCATAGCCCCAGCTATGGAAAATTTTTATGAAGACGGATAAGGAATCA
>JALTUD010000407.1 GCA_027047735.1 Flavobacteriales bacterium
GCCCCAGCTATGGAAAATAATTTTGAAGAAGGATAAGGAAAATAAAAACGCTTTATGCTTTCTATTTTATTCATGTTAGGGATACAATCCCTAACGCAAGTGGAATGAGTGCAAGAAAGTGAGTTATCACCCAAAATAAGAAAATCCGTAAAACAACAACCACAAAACAAAGAAAGATTATAACTTTACACTTCTAAGATGTCAAATTGGTGAGAGTATGAATAATTTTACAACAAAATTGAAATACATTATTTACGGAAGTTTTCTAACCTCATTTTCTGCCTGTGTATTATTAACCACTCCCCCCGCCACAAAACTACCCGACAATAAAGACCAACTAACACCCAAAGTTGAACAAGCCGTAGAAAACTACATAACAAATGAACTACAAGGAGAATACCTCCCCTACTCTTTTGGTGAATTAAAAATTATTAAACCTCCCATCTTTCAACAGTTGGATTCGCTTTATTTAGTTCGTATCAACCTAAAAAGACAAAAAGCCGTACTCAAAAACCAATACGATAGTTTACTACTGGATGTTAACAGCAAAATCGATACGACCAAACAAGAGATAAATCACCAAAAGGCATATCATCATTATGAAATAGAACATATCTATTTGTTAACAAACAACAAGCAACAAAAGTTGTATGATAATGTTTTTGTAGTACTTCCCAATTATAAAGTAAGCGATATTCATAGTAAAATGGCCACCCAGATTACACCGGAAGAAAAACATTTATTTGAAGATTATCTGGCAAGAACTCCATTATTTGAATCCTTCAACTACGCAAGAGATGAAAGATTAAATAACCTAACCTACGACAAATTTGAAAAAGCTCTTGAAAACGACACCATACACAAAGACCAATTACTTCATACTATCTTATACTCCATGGAGTATATCAAAGAACACAACGAATTTGACCAACAAGAAATCATGAATCATTACGCCAAAAAATGGCTAACAGAAAACGGTTTCAATCCAAATGAATATTTATTCGGAAACTACAAATACGTAACAAAAGACAAAAAACCTATCGGATATGTAATTTCCGCCACCAATAAAAACGAAAACTTAATCGACAAAAATTTTGATTTCTTTTTCGATCTCAATATGGTTTTGGAAAGTGTAGCCAAAAAATAAAATTAAGGTTCTTCGGCAATATAATTAAAAGTCAATTCGGGGAAGAACCGTTCGTACTCTTCTCCCGTATCTTGCATATCCTCATCATCATCATCATATATCCAATTGACAGTTACCTTTGTCTTAAATCTTGCTTCGTTAAATCGTTTAACAAACTCATAGATTAGTTTTGAAGACGCTGTATTAAAATAGATAAAGTGCAAATTCAGAACTGTTTCCTTCAACGGATTTTTTAAATAATCATCAACATGCTCAAAAATCGGCTTAAAAAATTTCGATGCATTCTCCGGATAAACCGAACCTGAAATTTCAAATACTCCCCTCTCCGTATCTATAACTACACTTGGGGTCTTCTGTGTTTTTTCTGTTTTAAAAGCCATTGTCTGTTATTTTCTTCTACTCTTTTGTAATACCATTTGAACATTGAAATGGTATCGTCTCTTAGAATTTTCTACCGAAATATATTCACTTTTTTTGTTCCAACAAAAAAAAGCCTTGTAAATAATTTACAAGGCTCTATTTTAATGATAAACAACAATATTATTTCTTCGAGAAAAACTCGTTAACTTTATCGTTGTGTACAATTTCTTCTCTAAATGAATACGCTCCTGTTTTTGGAGATTTCACCATTTTAATCACTTTTGTGTGTTGTTTTCCTCCTCCTTTTTGTAAGGATGCTACTACTTTCTTTGCCATTTTTCAAAAAATTATTTTATTTCTTTATGTAAAGTATATCTCTTCAAAATCGGGTTATACTTTCTCAATTCAATTCTCTCCGGTGTATTTTTTCTATTTTTGGTAGTTATGTACCTAGAAGTTCCCGGCATACCTGATTTCTTGTGCTCTGTACACTCTAGTATCACTTGTATTCTATTTCCTTTAGCTTTTGCCATCTCTATAAAATCTTAATTAGTTAATTTCAAGTTCGCAAAGATAAACATAATCTTTTTATTTGCAACATCTTATTTTATAATTTGTAGCTTTTGTTGATAAACTCTCCCTTCTTTTTCAATCAACACCATATAACTTCCACTTTCTAAAGCACTTACATCCAGTCTTTGCTTATTAACAATTTGCCTTCTTTGCAAAACAACTCTACCACTCACGTCAATAATTTTAAGAATTGCACTTCCTTCTACATCAATCGTTACGCTTTCTCCGGCAGGATTCGGATAAAGAGAAAACTCAACTCCCTTACGTTCTTTTATTCCCAAACAATTATCAATCACAACCAAAATCGTATCACTTCCTACACAACCGTTATCGTTCTCCACTTCCACGGAATAATATAACGAATCCGCCGTATTAAATGTTCCTATCACTATCGTATCGGATAATTGTCCGCTACTCCACGTATGTATTCCATCAATTCCGGTAAACAAAGTCAACTCTTGATTTAAACAAAGGGTTGTATCAGCCCCCAAATCAACCGGTAATTCATTCGCAGTAATAACAATCGTATCATAACTTTCACAACCACTATAAACAGTCCTTACGCTTATTTCATTCTCTCCGGTATTTAATGAATCTGCATAAACCGTTAACAAATCCGTTGTATCCGAAGTACTCCATAAATAGCTATCAAAATATTGTCCGGGAGTCAACACTAAAGAATCATGACAAATAGAAGTGTCGTTACCCAAAGAAATATCAATTTGATAAGCATTTGCCGTATAAGGACACATCATATTATAATCGGAAAAAGTCCACCCCGAAAAATTTGTCGCACCTATAAAATAGGCATTATAACTACCCGGAGTAGCATAAACATGAAAAGTATCAACCACCACTGTATCTCCATAATTGTAAATAAAACCGGACGTAGGCGAATAATTAGCATAATTCGGATTGTACATTCTGTTATACAGCAATGAATCTTCCACCGACAAACTACTACTTACCACCTTTAAAGTATCTCCAAAACATTTGGTATCCGAGGTAACTACAAATTCCGCACTTACTTTGTACGATACAATAGGCTCAACCAAGACGTCAAAATCCCATAAAGAACCAAACGAAGAATACGTTTCATACCACCCGTCATAATTATGATTATTTCCCCAATAATAATAAGTATAAGCCAAATCTTCTTGTTGCCCATCGGTTGTTCTCACCAAATACATATCGGAAGGTCCATTGTTCTCTAAGGCAATTACGTAATTTCCCTTCATTCTTATCGGCGTGGTAAAATCAACACAAAGTTGTATCGTATCGCTATACAAATCCCCATTATAATTTTGCATTAACGGAACCGGCACCCGCGTAGAATCCACAAGCGAATCAAGTGCCCCTGATGCATTTGTCTTATAGACTTTAGCGACAAGCGTATCTGCCGAACCGCTGTACACAAAACCATAAAAACAATACCCTCTCAGCGTTACCGAATCCGGTGCCTCAAACAACTGACCGTAAGCAATATAACCATCCGTAGGATCTGCTGTATTCCCCTCATTATGGTTATTTACCGAAAGAGCCACCAAACTACTGTTTTTTGTATGCACATACAAAACAGTATCAATTACTTCATCCGCACAATGTATCGTATCGTACTGCCCTAAAACCGAATACGCTAACAAACTTAAAATTGCAATTATTATTATCCTCATCTTATTTCTTTTATTTGTTCGTTTTTCCAAAAACTGACTAAAATAGTAACCTCTATTAAACAAAGTAACCGTTTAAATTTATACCATTTTCATCTGTATTCCAAATTTCCCATGCTTTTTCTGCCTGTTGGTGCAACATTGTCAAACCGCCCAATGTTACCGCTCCACAATCTCGAGCTCTTTTCAAAAACAATGTTTGCTCCGGATTATAAACCAAATCAATCACCAAATGTTCTTCCCCGATTTCTTCCATTGGCATTTCCGGAGCCGTATCCACATTCGGAAACATTCCCAAAGGAGTTGTGTTTACAATCATTTTATGAAACCGAACTACATTATCATTTACATCTCGCCAATTGATAACATTTCCTCTCGTCTTCCCTCTCGAAACAAGCAACGAAGAAACCCCATATTGCTTCTTTAACAAATAAGCCACAGCTTTTGCAGCACCACCCGTACCTAAAATCAATGCTCGTTCATGTCTTGATTTAAAAAACGGCTTTATCAACTGATGAAACCCATATACATCCGTATTAAACCCTCTCAATAAAATCTCTCCTTCCTTATTCCTCAAAACCTTTACAGTATTCACAGCCCCCACTTCCGACGCTACCAAATCCAATTCATCCAAATAAGGAATAACCGTCTCTTTATAAGGAATCGTAACATTAAATCCTTTAACCTCCTTTACCTTATCCCTCAATAAAGACAAATCATCCAATTCAAGGTTAGAATACGAATAATTCACCAACCCCAAACGCTTAAATTTCTCCTCAAAATACGAAGCCGAAAAAGAATGAGACAATCTCTTTCCCAATAATGCAAACTTTACATCTTCCATAGCCCTAATTACAATTACAATCCTTCAACTCATGAGACATCTCAAACAACAGACTTAACGTCTCCCTATCCTTTTCACTCAAAAGAGACGGATTGTATTTTACCACATGCAAAAAACGAACTTTTGTCGCCCCCTGCTCTACCCAAAATAAATAATCCACATCTCCAAAACGATGCTTTATATAATATACCGGATTAGGCTTCCTATTCGGAAAACTCTTATCAAACAAAATCTCACCATCCTCTAAAACTTTTTCAGCACTATTTTCTGTCAATCCAAAACACTCAAACTCACACAAAGCCTTTTCCTTAATCGAAACTGACAAGCCTCTCAACTTTTTTAAAACCAAATCATTAGGTTTATACAACAGCACAAATGTATTAGAATCCACCCCTTCACATTCCTCACAGGAATTTTTATGCTGAATATGATTAATAGAAGACACCGTATCAAATTCCGACAACTTAATAAAAAGCGTCAAATCCCCATCCGTTATTTTATAGTTCCTAACCCTCACATCGCTCTCCCCAAAATTCACATCCCCCGATTCAATCAAACTATAAATTTCATCCGCACTAATCCCTTCGCACTCAGCAATACATTTATCACGCTCCGAAATAACAATTTTACTATTCTGTATCGCATCCAAAACCCG
>JALTUD010000408.1 GCA_027047735.1 Flavobacteriales bacterium
CATTTGATGTAGCAGATGTTCTAAATGCAGTCTGCGACAAATTGGTTGAACGCCATCCGCATATTTACGGAGATGTTATAGCCGAAACCGAAGAAGAAGTAAAAGCAAATTGGGAAAAAATTAAGATCAAAAACAACGATAAATCCGTTCTTTCCGGAGTTCCCAAATCGCTTCCTGCGATGGTCAAGGCAACGCGAATACAAGAAAAAGCCAGAGGTGTTGGTTTTGATTGGGACAATCAAGAACAAGTATTTGAAAAAGTACAAGAAGAGATAGCAGAACTTCAGGAAGAGATAAAAGCCAATAATCAAGAAAAAATTGAAGATGAATTTGGAGATGTTTTGTTTTCGTTAATTAATTATGCACGCTTTATAGGAGTTGACCCTGAAAGTGCCTTGGAAAGAACCAATAAAAAATTCATCCAACGCTTTCAATACTTAGAAAAAGGAGCAAAAGAATCCGGAAAAGATATTTCTGCTATGAGTTTGGACGAAATGAATGAGTTTTGGGAAAAAGCTAAAAAACAATAGCATGGGAAATCTGACTCAAAACATGGAGCAATACAGCCCGGAGGATAAGTGGGTTTGGAAAACATTATTTGAACGGCAACATAAAAACTTAGAAGATAAAGTCTGTCCGGAATACAAAAACGCTCTTCAGCTCATGTCACCTGTTATAAACGGGGATTGGATTCCCAATATTAGCAAAATCAATAATTGGTTTAAGGGAACAACGCAATGGAAAATAGAAATCGTACCCGGATTAATTCCCGTTGAAGATTTTTTTGAACTATTGGCACAAAAAAAATTCTGTTCTTCCACTTGGTTACGAAAGCCCGAACAATTGGATTACTTGGAAGAACCGGATATGTTTCACGATATTTTCGGACACGTTCCTTTGTTGGCTAATCCTGTTTTCTCAAAATTTATGCAAGAGTTCGGAAAAGTAGGCTGTTCGGTTATAGAAGACAAAAACAAGGTACTAAAACTACAACGTCTTTATTGGTTTACCATTGAATTTGGTATGATAAACCCGAAAAAACCAACCATTTACGGAGCGGGTATCATTTCTTCTTTCGGAGAAACCAATCGCTGTATCTTACCGGAATTTAAAAAAATTGACTTTGACATTAATAAAGTCCTAAACAAGTCATTTCATACAGATGAAGTACAAGACGATTATATTTGCATCGATTCTTTTGATTCTCTTTTTAACTCGCTTTACGAAATTGATAAAATATTATAATTGCTTATGTGCGGTATTGTAGGAGTTGTTTATGTTTCCCCCGAAAAGAAAGACCTCAAGCCTTTTATTGAACTTGCTCTGCAACAATTGCACAAAAGAGGCCCTGATTACTCTGCTATTCAATCAACGCATAGCGGTTACTTAGGACACGCCCGTCTTTCTATCATAGACACTTCC
>JALTUD010000409.1 GCA_027047735.1 Flavobacteriales bacterium
AATACAATCTCAGGAGCTTGATGAGTATTCAATCGTAAAGCAGGATCTCCCTGCAAAGACATTCCGTTAAAATTACTTTCCTGAATGACATCCCACCCTGAAAAACCAATCATTTGTGCAAGCGTATCAACTGTATAATACATTTGTTCGCCTATGGTTTCTCCATAATGATATTTTCCCATTTCTTTATACATGAACGTTGTATAATTAGATATATAGGAAACAAAGCCCAGCTTTACCGTTGACATAAATGCTATAGCTCCTTCGTTTACAGGTTGAATCAATTGTTCTGCGTAACTTGTAGTATCGGGTTGATGTACATCTCCGGTATAACATCCCAATCCAATGACAAAAGGATACTTTCCATTGTTGTTCCAATTATTGGGGCTATCTATGTTTTGACTAAATCCACCACCGTTAGAGGCGTGTCCTAAGAAAGTAATCAAAGAAACTCCCTCAGATAATTTTTGTTGCACCTCAAAAAAGTCTTGTGTATTGATAACTGAAATCGTCGGGTCTTTCAGATAGGAATCTACCATCCCACCAAACAAAGTATCTTCAATAATCTCTTTAAAGTTTTCCAAATAATAATTTAATTGTGATTGCTCGATACTATCCGTTCCACCACCGAAAAGCAATACATTTTTTTGCCATTCTTTATCCGCTATGGTATAATTTAAAAATGGTGTTTGTTGCTGTTCATACTCCATCACTTTATTCAAGTATTCCTCTACTTGATGATTTTGAGTTACACTTAACCTACCGGTCGGAATGACAAAACCGGGAGTATTTGCGTCTAACCCGACACTAAAGTGATTATCCGAAGGCGGATAACCATAAGAAGGTACTAAGTTTCGATTGTAAGCAAACACATCATTTCTTGCACCTAAACTTGCTTCATTTACTTCCCGAACAGACTTTCCTATCAAAAACAAATGAGCGGGTTTATTCTGCCATGAGTCATAAGCTTTATGCAAAAAACGTTTAATTGCTAATGAATGTTTGTCAATACCTCCACCAAATTGATAATACAATTCCTGTACGTCAATGACCAACGTGTCATAACCTGTCGTCGCTCTGTAAGACGCATAATTTCTCGCTCCGTTCATCAAGGAAGAATGAGTTATTATCACGTAAGGATTAGCGTCTGTATTTTGACTATAATCCGTAAACATTGCATTTGAGGTTACTGCTTCAATTCCATTCACAACCGTAAAAGAAGCAGAGTCTATCCAGTAGCACGACAAAGAATCATTCGTTGTATTAGGTATTACAGCTTTCCATTCCCCTCCATTAAGGACAGTCGGTATTTTAAAAATATTCACACCATCATCAGCATACAAAAAAGGGTGAACCACACTTGAATTTGAAACCGATACATGATATTTTCCCATTATACTATTAGAAGGCAAACCAAAT
>JALTUD010000410.1 GCA_027047735.1 Flavobacteriales bacterium
CCACGTATTCTTCAGGCTTAAAATGAAAATCAGCCTCAATTTTAGCATTTTCATCACTGTCTGAACCATGCACCGCATTTCTACCGATAGATTCGGCATATTTAGCTCTGATTGTACCTTCTTCCGCTTCCGCAGGATTAGTAGCACCAATTAATTTTCTAAAATCTTCAACCGCATTCTCTTTTTCCAAAACCGCAGCAACAATAGGCCCCGAAGTCATATATTCAACCAATTCACCGTAAAAAGGACGATCTTTGTGAACCGCATAAAACTCCTTAGCCTCATCCTCTGTCAATTTACGTAATTTCATCGCAACGATTTTAAATCCTGCATCGGTAATCATTTGTAAAATATTCCCGATATTGTTATCCTCAACCGCATCCGGTTTAAGCATTGTAAAAGTTCTTGTACCAGCCATTTGTATATAAAAATTTAAGTTAGTTTACTGTTTCAAGCGACAAAAGTAATCAATCTTTTTATATTAAACCTTAAATCCGCAAGTGATTTCGTAGTGAAAAGTCAAAATGCGTATTATTATTGGTCAAGCACAGTTTTGAGACACGCAAGCGTAGCCATAGCTACGGTGAGTATCGAAAAACGAGCATTGTCAATAATGATGCGGAGTTTGGCTTTGTAATAGAAGTTCACTTGCAGATTTAAGGTTAAACCTTAAATCTGCAAGTGATTTCATAGTGAAAAGTCAAAATATGTTTTATTTACTAGGTTCGTTTCAATGTTAAAATGGTATTATTTGCGGAATTAAGGTTAAAACTGAATAATCGGATTAAAAAGTATGATTAGGGCGTTCCCATTACAGCATAAAAAAGCAGTTTCGTTACACTACACTACTTTTTAACGCTGTAATGGTCGGGCTATCACTACTCACTCTTTTTGCCCTCAAAAGGAGGAGGGCAAAAAGGAGTTCAAACACGCCGTTCTATCCCTAACACGGGACAGGTGAGTGCAAAGAAAACGGAGTTTAGTTTTCTTAGACGATGAAAAATTCTTTTGCATAGCCCCAGCTATGGAAAATAATTTTGAAGAAGTATAAGGACAATAAAACCGTTTTATTGTGTTCAGATGTCCCGTGTTAGGGATAAAATCCCTAACGCGAGCGAAACTGGCGGATAGAAAGTGAATTTTTGGTTTCTTAGACGATGAAAAAACACTCGCTATGAAAATATTTTTTGAAGAAGGATAAGGAATCAAAAAATGCTTTATGCCGTTTATTTTTCCCGTGTTAGGGATACCAATCCCTAACGTGTGTAAAAAGAGTGGTAAGAAAATAAGTTTTAATTTCTTTAGACGATGAATATTATTCAAATTAGATGAATACATAAAAAAATGAAAAATATACCAAATTGGTAACTTTTTTATTATCTTTGTATCGCAAATGAATAAGAAGTGAGAGTTATATCG
>JALTUD010000411.1 GCA_027047735.1 Flavobacteriales bacterium
CCTTTTGGTTTGTTGCATATATGCAAACCAAAAGAGTGAGTAGTGATAGCCCGACCTTTACGGCGTTAAAAAGTGGTGTAGTGCAACGAAACTACTTTTTTATGCCGTAAAGGGAACGCCCTAATTATTATATTATTGCAGATGCGAATGATTGATAACATAGTTGTTTTGAGACGGAATTATCTTTGGGTTTTTCTGTTGTTTCTTGTGATGCACTTGATTCCGCTTTTTTCGGTGGATATTTTGGTTACTTTGGACGGTGCTTCGCACTTGTATAACGCAAAGTTGTTTGATGAGTTGTTGGAGGGGAATGATTTTATTGCGACTTTTTTTGAGATAAATAAAGAGCTTGTGCCTAATTATACGGGGCATTTACTGTTGAGTTTTTCTCTGTGGTTTTTGTCGCCGGTTTTGAGTTTAAAGTTATTGCATATCTTGTATGTGGTTGGAATTTCTTTTGCTTTTAGAGGGTTGGTGTTGGCTTTTAATCCAAAGGGCGGTTTGCTGTCGGTATTGATTTTCCCTTTTGTGTATTCGGATTTGTTTATGAGTGGTTTTTATAATTTTTCGTTGGCGATTGTTCTTTTTCTGTTCTCTTTTCGATATTGGGTAAAGCATTATCAAAGGTTTGATTTTTGGTTTGTTGTGTCGTTGTGTTGTTTGTTTCTTTTGACGTATTTGTCGCACTCGTTTACGTTTGCTTTTTTGTGCTTGTCGATTGGGCTTTTTACACTGCTTGAGGCTTGGAAGCGAAGAAGTTTTCGTTTTTTATTGACGATAGGCGGAAAAGCTTTTTTGGTGGCTTTGCCTTTTGTTATTTTGGCGGTGGTTTTTGTTGCGAAACGAAAGTCGGTTTACGGGTATCTCTCTTTTAGTGAGCTGGGGCGGAATTTATTGGATATGTGGTGTTTGCCGGGGTTTTCCGTAGAGGGATGGTTTGCGGTTTTATGGGTGATTTTGCTTGGGCTTTTGTTGGTTGTTTTGGTGCATTTGAGGGATAGAAATAAAAGTGGTGATTTGTTTTTGTTATTGTTGCTTGTTTCTGTTTTGTTTTATTTTTTGATGCCCGACAGCGTTGGTTATGCCAGTGTTTTTTCTAAGCGTATGTTGTACTTTAGTTTTGTGTTTTTGATATTGTGGCTGGCTTCTCAAAGGTTTAATTTTGCGTTGTCAGTTTTGGTAGCGGTATTGTTATTTTTCTATCAAGGATATAGGTTAAAATCAATGATAGATTGGTCGGTTCTGAAGAATAATAAAGCAAAAGAGATGATGGCGATTGGTCGTTTGTTGCCCGAAAATAGTGTGGTATTACCCATACGCAAGATTTCGGATTGGTATTTTTTTCATTTGTCTAATTTTATGGGCGTTGAACAACCTATGGTTCTTCTTGAAAATTATGAAGCTTCATTGGATTATTTT
>JALTUD010000412.1 GCA_027047735.1 Flavobacteriales bacterium
TTCTAAATTAAAACAGTAGTTTATCATAAAGTCATGAGTACCTGAACTGTAATTTTTAATTTGTGAGGTAGTGATACCGTACGAATAACCTATTCGTAAGGTTGCATTATTTTTAAATTTCTTTTGGTAACCAATCATTGGTGCAATGGCGTCACCCAATCTATAAGTTAAACCTCCCCACACCATATCTTTATACAAAACATTGACATTTAGGTCGATTTGAGTAGATGCTACATCCGACTTTACCAACAAATTAGGACGCAATTTAAGTTGCGGATTGATGTTATGCGTATAACCGGCAGTCAACCAATAATGTTGTACATTTTGAATATTCAGGTTCATCATTTCTGCTTGTCCCAAGTGCGTAGCCGATAAGCCAAAATACATATTTGGAGCATAATAGAATGCACCGAAGTTAAAATCAGAAACCAAATCACTGGTATTTGAAGTATTTCCCGACGCATTTATCGCTCCGTCAGCTTGTGCCGGAGTACCATCCGGTGTAATCCAAGTTGCGTTAATACTTTTCTGAACAATTCCACCGGAAACACCAATCCCCAATGTACCGGGACCAATACCACCTAAATGATAAGAATACGATAAACGAACAATATTGTTTTTTTCAAATCCTAATTGATCATTTAAGTAACTCAATCCCAAACCTCCATGCAACAATCGTATTGGAGCATGAACGTTTATCAATCCGGTTTGAGGACTACCTGTAAAGCCAGCCCATTGTTGTCTTCCCATTACTGTTCCGCATATGGAATTTGTTATCCCTGCATAACCGGGATTGAATGAAAGATTATCGAACATATAATGTGTAAATTGATAATCTTGTTGTGCCATTCCCGTAAACGACAAAACAAAAGCAGACATAACTGTAATTATTCTCTTCATAAGATTCTGATTTTTAATCAGTTAAAACTAATTAGCAAACTTATATTAAGCCTACAAGTTTGCTAAAGTATATATTTTTTATTTATTTTCAAAAAAAAAGTAGTCTTTTTAATTGGTTAAATCACATCGGATTGTTGAAAAGTCATTACTAATCCCCTTTGTTTTCTTTACCTCCTACTTATATCGTTTAAAAACTGAAACGAATCTTATAAAGCGTTTTTATTTTTTTAGCACTCATTTCACACACGTTAGGGATTGGTATCCCTAATGTGGAATGAAAGTAAGTACATAAAGCGGTTTTGTCGCCCTTATCCGTCTTCATAAAAATTTTCCATAGCGGGTGCTATGCAAAAATTTTATTCATCATCTAAGAAACCAAAAATTCACTTTCTCTCCGCCAATTTCACTCGCGTTAGGGATTGGTATCCCTAACGCGAGACATCTGAGCACAATAAAACGGTTTTATTTTCCTTATCCTTATTAGAAGTTAATTACAATTTGTCTATAAGTTAAAAAT
>JALTUD010000413.1 GCA_027047735.1 Flavobacteriales bacterium
TCTTTGCATAGCCCCAGCTATGGAAATAAAATATGAAGAAGTATGAGGGCGACAAAACCGCTTTATGTGCTTACTTTCATTTCACGTTAGGGATACAATCCCTAACGCGAGTGAAATTGGCGAATAGAAAGTGAATTTTTGGTTTCTTAGACGATGAATAAAAAATTTGCGTAGCCCCAGCTATGGAAAATTTTTATGAAGATGTATAAGGAATCAAAAAACGCTTTATATCGTCTATTTTGCTCATGTTAGGGATTCCAACTAACGTTAAAATACAACATTGATAATCAAATAATTACAAAATAGCCGTAATTTTTACGTTAGCTCAAAAACTCAACTGTTTTTTCACAGTCGCTTAATAATCCCTAACGTGAGTAAAAAGAGCGGTAAGAAAATGGTGTTTTGTCTTTGTATTGAAAAATATTACTTGTAATATCATTTCAATGTTTAAACGGTATAAGTACTATTTTCCTACTACCGTTTCCATACCCGTACTCACAGCATAAATATAAGGATACCCGGGAAGGAAATTTACCGAAACAGCTTGGTAATTATTAAAGAAGTAGTCATATTGAATTTGACCGCCATACCAGACAAACTTTCGTTCCCAAGTCTTGTTTTTTCCAAGGCGAATAAAATTACTATCGGTTTTATATCCTTCTATTTTATTCCAGTTCCTTCGGTAGTAAAACAAAGGACCAAAACTAAAAGAGCCTTGATGTTTTTCGCTTTTGAAATTAACTATATCGTCCAAAAGATTAATTCCAACGTGAGAAACTCCGGCGAAGTGTCCCGTGCAATCGTTTACTAAAAACGTTTGAACTGCTTTGATGCCGAGATATGGCGAAAAATTGTAAGAAAAACAAAAGGTAATACTTCTGAAAAAGGTAAGATTTCCTTTTTTGTTGATTTTATAACGATAAAATTGCTCGTTTCCATCTGTTTTGGGGTGATAACCAATCCCACCCAATTTAATGCCCCAAGTAATACTTTGAGCAGAGTAGGAGTGTATAAGCAGAAAAAAAGATAGTGTTATAGAAACCGTTTTAATCAAGGGAGGTAAACTTTAGAGCGATGAGGTTGGTCTTGAAGCAATTTCAATAACCTTTTCATATTCTTCAGCGGTTAAGTCGTTAAAGAAATAATGAACAGGATTTACAGCCTTTCCGTTTTTTCTAACTTCATAATGAACGTGTGGGCCGGTAGAAACCCCTGTGTTTCCCAAAAATGCAATCACTTCTCCTCTTTTTACCTTCTGTCCTACTTTTACATTGAATCTGTCACAGTGAGCATATCGTGTTTCGTAGCCGAAACCATGGTCAATTACGACCAAATTTCCGTAACCACTCATTTTATTATCGGCTCTGACTACAACACCATCGCCTGTTGCGTATATTTTCGTGCCGATATTACCTGTAAAGTCCAACCCGGCGTGCATTTTTAAAATATGATGAACAGGGTGCATACGCATACCGAAACCGGAAGCCAAACGTGTTAAATCTTTATTGGAGATAGGTTGAATAGATGGAATACAACGCAACATTTCTTCCTTCTTTTTGACTAAGCTGACAACCTCGTCAAAAGAGTGCGATTGAGCTACCAAGGCTTTTTCCAATTGGTGAATTTTTTTATCGGTTTCGATAATCAAATCACCGTGTGTAAGTCCTTCGTATTTTTTGTAAACATTGGGGTTGCCTCCTGTTCCACCTCGTCTTTTATAAAGAGGGTAAGGGTCAGCATTAAATAAGGCTCGGTAAATCTCTGTGTCTCTTTTCTCTATGTCATTTAATACGGAGAGAGCTAAATCTACCTCTTTTTTCTTTTCTTCCAGTTCTATTTTTGTGGTTTCCAAGTCTTCCGCCAATTCCTTGTGTCCCATTTTTTTAATTTTGGAAAAAGAAACGGCAATAATCAACGTTGCCAATACAATACCCGAAATAAGATGAAAAGAGAGTTTACGCAACCAATAACGCCAAGTAGTTTCTACTTTTTCGTAATTAAGTGTTTCCGGATTGTATTTATATTTAGTTTTCGACAAAGTTTAAATTCTATTTGAAATTGACCGCAAAATTAGTCTAAAAACCTTAAATTCGCAACTTTTAGAGCTTGTGAGATAGTTAAAGAGCTTAGAATTTAACAAAAATTATCTTAATTTAGATGAAAGCAAAACAAATCAGACAAACATTTTTAGACTTTTTTGAAAGTAAAAAGCACAAGATTGTGCCATCCGCACCAATGGTCGTTAAAAACGACCCGACGTTGATGTTTAACAATGCGGGAATGAATCAGTTTAAAGATATTTTTTTAGGCAATGTTGAGGCGAAGGACAAACGTGTGGCTAATTCCCAAAAATGTTTGCGTGTTTCGGGTAAACACAATGATTTGGAAGAGGTAGGAGTGGATACCTATCACCACACGATGTTTGAGATGTTAGGCAATTGGAGTTTTGGAGACTATTTCAAAAAAGAAGCGATAGAATGGGCGTGGGAATTGTTGACAGAGGTATATAAGATAGATAAAGATCGTTTGTACGTTACCGTTTTTGAAGGAGATAAAGAAGATGGTTTGGAATTAGATGAAGAAGCGACGGAAATATGGTCAAAACTTGTTCCAAAAGAAAGAATAATCCCCAGCAATAAAAAAGATAATTTTTGGGAAATGGGAGATACCGGACCTTGTGGCCCTTGTTCCGAGATTCATGTAGATTTAAGAGATGATGCAGAACGAGAAAAAATCGATGGTTTAACTTTAGTAAACCAAGACCACCCGCAAGTAATAGAGATTTGGAATTTGGTTTTTATGCAATATATGCGGATGGCTGACGGAAGTCTTGTTCCTCTAAAAGATAAACACATTGATACAGGAATGGGGTTTGAGCGTTTGGCGATGACTTTACAAGGGAAGACCAGTAACTATGATACTGATATTTTTCAACCTATCATTAAGGAGATAGAACAAATTTCAGGCGAAAAATATTTAACCAATGAAGAATTGAAAGGGGATGATACGCCTGTAAATATTGCGATGCGTGTAATAGCCGATCATTTAAGAACGATTGCTTTTTCTATTGCAGATGGGCAGTTGCCTTCCAATACGGGAGCCGGGTATGTGATACGCAGAATCTTGCGTAGGGCGGTGCGTTACGGTTACCAAACATTGGATTTAAAAGAGCCTTTTATTTACAAGTTGGTGCCGGTTTTGGTTGCTGAAATGGGAGATGCTTTTCCTGAGTTAAAAAAACAGCAAGACTTAATAGAAAAAGTAATCAAAGAAGAAGAACAATCTTTTTTGAGGACTTTAGAGCAAGGTATTAAAAGATTGGATACCGTTTGCGATAAATTAAAAAGTGAGGGGAAAAAACAAATCTCCGGCGAGATGGTTTTTGAGCTGTACGATACTTTTGGGTTTCCTGTGGATTTAACGGCTTTGATAGCACAAGAAAAAGGGTTGTCGATTGACGAAGAAGGCTTTCAAAAAGAGTTGGAGAAGCAAAAAACACGTTCAAGAAAAGCTTCGGAAACAGAGTCAGGAGATTGGGTTGTGTTGAGAGAAGATGATGAAGAGGAATTTATTGGTTACGATTTTACAGAAAGTCCGGTGCATATTGTCCGTTATCGAGAAATAAAAGCTAAGAATAAAACGGTTTATCAATTGGTTTTAAATCATACACCTTTTTATCCTGAAGGAGGAGGACAAGTGGGAGATACCGGTTTATTGGTTGGTGAAGATGAAAAAATAGCGATTATTGATACGAAAAAAGAAAATAATTTAATTGTTCACTTTGCTAAGGAACTTCCTAAAAATCCGAATGCTGAATTTAAGGCAGTCGTGGATGTAGAAAAAAGAAAACGAACCGCTAATAATCATTCTGCGACACACTTGCTACACGAGGCACTTAGAAAAGTATTGGGAGAGCATGTAGAACAAAAAGGTTCGTTAGTGAATGACAAATACTTACGTTTTGATTTTTCTCATTTCGGTAAGGTAAACGATGAAGAACTGCAAGAAGTGGAGCGATTGGTTAATCATAAAATACGTGAAGCAATAGCTTTGAATGAAAAAAGAAATGTGCCGATAGAGGAAGCTGAAAAAATGGGGGCGATGATGCTTTTTGGAGAGAAGTACGGTGATGTGGTACGAGTTATTCAGTTTGGTACATCTGTGGAGTTGTGCGGAGGAATACACGTGTCCAATACGGCTCAAATCGGACAGTTTAAGATTGTGAGCGAAAGTTCAATTGCTTCGGGAGTTCGACGAATTGAAGCGATTACGGGAGAAGAAGCGGATAAGTTTATTCGTGAACAGTTGAATGTGGTTAAAGAGCTAAAAACGATATTGAAAAATCCCAAGAGCTTGGTGCAGTCGGTAGAGAGTTTATTGGAGCAAAATAATCAATTAAGTAAAGAGATAGAATTGCTAAAGGCTGAAAAGGCAAAGGCAATGAAAGGGGAATTAAAAAATAAAATTACTCAGGTAAATGGTGTAAGTTTTTTAGCAGAAAAAGTGGCGTTAGATACCAAACAAATCAAAGATTTATCGTTTCAGTTAAAAGGTGAGATAGATGATTTGTTTATGGTGTTGGGAAGCACGGAAGGAGGTAAAACTACTTTATCTGTCGCTGTTTCTGATAAATTGATTAAAGAAAAAGGATTACACGCGGGAAATATAGTACGAGAATTAGCTAAAGAAATTAACGGCGGTGGTGGTGGTCAACCGATGTTTGCTACTGCAGGAGGTAAAAACCCGAATGGGATTGATGGAGCTTTGGAGAAGGCAAAGAGGGTTATTGAAGGTGCTATGTAAAGAAAATAGTTATCGTCTGAGAGTTATAAACTCCGCTTTTTGCACTTTTCTGCGTTAGGGATTGTATCCCTAACACGAGCAAAATAGACAGTATAAAGCGTTTTTTGATTCCTTATACTTCTTCATAAAAATTTTCCATAGCTGGTGCTATGCAAAATTTTTATTCATCGTCTAAGAAACCAAAAATTCACTTTCTATCCGCCAATTTCGCTCGCGTTAGGGATAGTAGTGGCATCCTTTTGTGTTGTTGCGTATATGCAACACAAAAGATATAACGGATAGCCCGACCCCAATTTACAAAAACAACGTTTCGCGGGAGCGATATGTTGTTTTTGTAAATTGGGGGAACGCCCAAATAAATTAAATGAATACAGGATTATGATAAAATTTGATAAATTTACTTTAGATAACGGATTGCGAGTCTTGGTGCATG
>JALTUD010000414.1 GCA_027047735.1 Flavobacteriales bacterium
AATTTTGTAGTAACTCGTTACAACAAAAATTTTACGCCTAAGTCTTGAAAAAAATAAATTCTTCAAATTCTCCATAAAGTTCATTGCATTGAGCATAGCCCCAGCTATGGAAAATAATTTTGAAGAAGGATAAGGAAAATAAAAACGCTTTATGCTTTCTATTTTATTCATGTTAGGGATACAATCCCTAACGCGAGTGAAATTGGCGGATAGAAAGTAAATTTTAGTTTCTTTAGACGATGAAAAATTCAAAAAACCTTTTATACCATTTCAATATTTAAATGGCATTATCTCCTACTAACAATAAACTACAACCTAATTCCCATGACCGTAATATCATCTACTTGTCCCCCTTCTCCTTTCCATTGCTGTATATTCGTTAACAGAATCTCATATTGTTCTTTCATGGGTTTATCATTTATCGACAATATCAACTGTTTGAAAGGTCGCACTTTAAACTTCTTGTTTTTTTCGCCACCGAATTGATCAACGTAACCATCGGTAAACAAATAAATCGAATCTCCTTCAAATAATTTAACGCTTGTTTGAAGAAAAGGCTTTTCACTTGCATATAAACCAACAGGCTGTTTATTTGCCGGTATCTCAATAAGAGCCAGCTTCTCATTTTTGATGGTTTTTCGGTCGTTTATTTGTTCTTCTGTAAGGTGCTCTATATTTCTAACAATCCACAAAGGGTTATTAGCACCGCAAAAATACAATACCTCATCTTCTATTTTACACAAAGCGATATCCATTCCGTCTTTTACCTCCTCGTCGCTCTTGGCAAATGTTTCAATGACCAACTCTCTGGTCTTATTCAAAATATCAGAAGGATGAGAGAGGTTAAACTCTTTTACCGAACGAGTTAACGAGCCCGAGCAAACAACACTCACCATAGCTCCCGGCACACCATGTCCTGTACAATCGGCAACAGCAACCAGAGAAGCATCTTCCAACTTTTCAAACCAATAGAAATCACCACTGACGATGTCTTTGGGCAAATACAACAAAAAGCTATCTTTAAATTCGCTTTTGACAGTAGATAAAGAAGGTAAAATAGCCGACTGCAAATACCTTGCATAGTGAATACTATCCGTAATTTCTTTATGCGATTCCTCTATTATTGTTTTTTGTTTTTCCGTTTCCTCTTTTTGTTTTTCGATAATTACTTTTTGTCGTTGCGTAAACCGAAGTCTTTTAAAAAGTACAAAAGCAAAAACACCAATCATCAACAAGCCAACGCCAATAGCTGTTGAAATAACTTTTTGTCGAGCTCCGGCTTCTTTTTCTTTCGTCAACAGTATTTTATTTTTTGCCTCTTCTTCTAATTTTTCTTTTTCAAATCTTGCCTTTAGTTGTTGTCGCAATACAGCCTTCTGACTGTCATCATTTACTGTTTTTTGCAACATTTCTTG
>JALTUD010000415.1 GCA_027047735.1 Flavobacteriales bacterium
CTTTCCCTTTATTGAGGTAATAAATTCTAACACCGCCTTTTGCAATAAAATACAGGTATTTTTCAATTTCTCCCTCTTTTGTGATAATTGTATTTTTAGAATATTCAACCCTCGTTAATTTTGATGAAAACAATTCCCATTCTTCATCTTTGAGCGGATGTTGTTGATTGAAAAATTCTTTAAGTCGTTGAAACATAGTGTTTATCGGATTAAATTCCTCCGTGAACTCCATACATTGCTCCTCCAATGGTAAGTAAACTAAACAGCAGAAGTATCCAATGAAATACACTAATAAACCGTATGGTTTCTTTTGGGTGAGAGGAAGAATACTTTTTAAAAAGTTTATCAAGAAACAAAGGTTCAAAAACAAATAGAACCAAAGTAAAAAGTGTCCAAATTAATACCATTGCGTGCATCCACCAATAATCGAAAGTAAGAAATCGACTCCAAACATTAAGTTTATAAACCATATAAAAACCAGATAATCCCGCCAATAAAGTCGAAATTTTGGCTTGTTTAGAGAATTGGTGTTCTACCTTGTCAAAGATTTCGAATCCGTTTTTCTTGATGAGTGGTGTAACTACGGTTGTAACCATAGCCACACCGCCAATCCAAAACACAATGGATAGAATATGAATAATTCGTGCAATGGTTATTGTATCCATATTGGTTGTTGTTAGAACTATTACAAAGATTTAATATACCTAACGATATTTTCGTTCTCAAATTCATCAAAAACTTCATCGGTGAAAGCATCAACGAGCATTTGTTTGGCTGTTTGTTCGCTTATTCCACGAGTTTGCAGATAAAAAACAGCTTCGTTATCAAATTGTCCCGTTGTAGTTCCGTGACTGCATTTTACGTCATCTGCATAGATTTCCAGTTCCGGTTTGGCATCCATTGTTGCATTGTCGGATAGGAGGACGTTATTGTTTTTTTGGTAGGCTTCTATCTTTTGAGCATCTTGATGTACGATTACCTTTCCGTTAAATACGGCAGTGGATTTGTCGTAGAGAACTCCTTTGTAGATTTCGCTACTCATACAGTTAGGAGCAATGTGATCGACTCTTGTGTGATTGTCGATGTGTTCTTTTTCTATAGGTGTATAAACTCCATTCAGAAAAGTAGAACAGTTTTCTCCTTTCACTTCAACGTTTATACCGTTTCGGGCAAAGTCTTGTCTTTTTGTAACGGTGTTTATTTTCAAGGTACTGTCTTGATGTTGCAGTGCTTGTGTAGTTAATATGATAGACGAATTTTCTTTTTCGTTTTCAATAATAGTAAGTTCTACCGAGCTGTTTTCTTGTGTTATTAATTCCGTTACCGAATTGGTAAATGTATGTTTAACGTTTTCAGTTATAAAAGTTTGAACAATTGTACTTTTGCTAAACGGCTCAGCAACAATCAACGTTCTG
>JALTUD010000416.1 GCA_027047735.1 Flavobacteriales bacterium
ATCGTATCCCTAACACGAGCAAAATAGACGGTATAAAGCGTTTTTTGATTCCTTATCCTTCTTCATAAAAATTTTCCATAGCTGGGGCTATGCAAAATTTTTATTCATCGTCTAAGAAACCAAAAATTCACTTTCTATCCGCCAATTTCACCCGCGTTAGGGATAGGAGCGGCATCCTTTTGCCCTCCCTCCTTTTGGAGGGCAAAAGATATAGCGAATAGCCCGACCCTAAAAGTAAAAAAGAGCGTTCTCCGTAAGAGAATGCTCTTTTTTGCTTTTAGGGGAACGCCCAAATCTTCTTCTTAATAATAAATCAGACGTCTTACTTTGGCTACGTGTTTTGCTAAGCGAATGACTTGCTTGGTATATCCAAATTCGTTATCGTACCACGTGTATAGGGTTGTGCTTTTTCCGTCTTCCGATACAATGGTTGCGTTACTGTCAAATACTGACGGGCAAGTGTTTCCAATAATATCGTTGCTTACCAATTCTTCGTTAACTTGATAGTTGATTTGATTGACTAACGCTCCTTTTAACGCTGCTTTTTTTATAGCTTCGTTTACTTCTTCCAAGTTTGTTTTTTTCTTGAGGTTTAGGTGCATAATCGCTAATGAACCATTCGGTGTTGGTACTCGCACTGCGTTTGCGGTAAGTTTCCCTTCTAACGAAGGAACTACTTTGGTTACGGCTTTTCCTGCTCCGGTGGATGTAATAACCATATTAATTGCCGCCGAACGTCCTCTACGTGGTTTTTTGTGCATATTATCCAACAGATTTTGGTCATTGGTGTAAGCGTGCACGGTTTCGATGTGTCCTTTTTCTATATCAAAGGTGTCTTCAATGACTTTTAGTATCGGACTGATAGCATTGGTTGTACATGAAGCTGCCGAAAAAATATCGTTTTCCTCCAAATCAAATTCATCGTGATTGATGCCGTAAACAATGTTTGGTATTCCTTTTCCCGGTGCGGTTAACAATACTTTTGATATTTCTTTGTTGTTTAAGTGGCGTGATAGAGCTTCTTTTGTGTTGAACACTCCGGTACTATCGATTAATAAAGCATCGTTGATTCCGTATTTTGAATAATCAATATCGTCGGGTTGTTTGGCTTCTATCAGCTGTACTCTTTGACCGTTGACGATTAAGGCTTTGTTTTCAAGGTCTTCTTCTACCGTTCCTTTAAAAGCTCCATGAACAGAATCATTCCTTAATAAAGCTGCTCTTTTTACGATTTGTTCATCGGTTACGGTTCTTAGTACGATAGCTCTTAATAATAATTGCTGTCCTTTTCCTGCTTGTTTGATTAATTCTCGGACAACTAAACGCCCAATTCTACCAAATCCGTATAAAACTACATCTTTGGGCTGAAAAGTATGTTTATCTTGACCGATAAAATTTTCCAATTTATTGGATA
>JALTUD010000417.1 GCA_027047735.1 Flavobacteriales bacterium
ACGCTTGGTATGCAGTAGGAGTTGGGGGTGTTTATCAACCCGGTGTTACAGCGAGTTTTGTATCTCTTGGCGATTCTGCTTCTTGTCAAGCTCCCTTTACGGTTGGATTCAGCAATTTATCAGTAAATGGAACAAATTTCGTTTGGAATTTTGGAGATGGTGCTACATCTACACAAGCTTCTCCGGTTCATACCTATACCGCTAATGGGACGTACACGGTTACGTTAACGGCTAGTAGTACTTGCGGTACTGATCAAACGGTAAAGACAAATTTTATTATTGTTTCAGATACAATCTCTTGTTCTAATTTTGTTCCGGGTACGACTATTGAACGAACAGATTGCGTTGGAGAGTTATTTGATGACGGGGGAAGTGCTTCTACTTATTCAACTAATCAAACAAGCTATGCTATGCTTTCTCCTAGTTCAGGCAATCCTTTTATGTTCAATTTGGATTTTTATGACATTGAGAGTGGATATGATTATTTATTAATCTACGATGGTGTTGATAATACAGGAATGCTTTTGGATTCTGTATCGGGACAATCTTCTAGTCCTAATTCCTATATCAGCAATAGTGGAAGTGCTTATTTTGTCTTTTATTCGGATGTTACTGTGGTGCATGATGGGTTTAAAATATCATGGGACTGCAATGATAGTCGTTTTCAAGCGACTGAAACTTGCACCGGTTCTAAATTTGATTCAGGAGGTGAAAATGGCAATTATGACAATAATGAAACATTTATAACCGTGATAGAACCACCGTTTGCCTCTCAAATATATTTATCGTTTCCAACATTTGATGTAGAAGAAGAGGTAAATTGTAATTATGATTATGTAGAGGTTTATGACGGGAACTCATTAACAGCTCCTTTAATAGGAAGGTATTGTAATGGAACTCCTCCACCTAATATGATAATCTCAACAGGAGGGGCTTTGACCATAAAATTTCATTCGGATTATTCTGTAACATTACAAGGCTATGAATACATGTGGAATTGTAATTCAAGCGTGGGAATTGAGGAAGAAAAAGAAAATCAAACACTTTCAGTTTATCCTAATCCTACTAATTCCAATATTACGATTTCGGGAAGAGGAACAGCTAAGTATTTGGTCATATTACTTGATATTACAGGTAGAGAAGTAAAAAGAATCAATAATTATAAATTAAACACGCCGATAGATATAACAGATATAAGTAAAGGGAATTACATACTAAAGACTTTTAACGATACGGAGATAAAAATGACCGAAAAAATCATTGTTCAATAGTATAATAATTAGGGCGTTCCCCCGAATAAGCAAAAAGCTGTATCATTGGAAAATGATACAGCTTTTTACTTATTCGGGGTCGGGCTATCCACTATATCTTTTGCCCTCCAAAAGGAGGGAGGGCAAAAGATATAGTGG
>JALTUD010000418.1 GCA_027047735.1 Flavobacteriales bacterium
TCTTATACACTCATTTTGAAGACATCTGTGAAATTATGAAAGCCTACGATGTTGGTTTTTCATTAGGCGACGGACTTAGACCAGGTTCTATTGCCGATGCCAATGACAGAGCACAATTTGCAGAATTAGAAACCTTAGGAGAACTCACTAAAATTGCGTGGAAACACGATGTGCAGGTAATGATAGAAGGTCCCGGACACGTACCAATGCAGATGATAAAAGAAAATATGGACAAAGAACTAAGAGACTGCTTTGAAGCTCCTTTTTACACTTTAGGTCCTTTGACACAAGATATTGCACCGGGTTACGACCATATTACATCGGCTATCGGTGCGGCAAATATCGGTTGGTACGGAACGGCAATGCTTTGTTACGTTACTCCGAAAGAACACCTTGGATTACCCAACAGAGATGACGTAAAAGAAGGAGTAATTACCTATAAAATTGCAGCCCACGCAGCAGACTTAGCCAAAGGATTTCCGGGAGCTCAAATCAGAGACAACGCTATGAGTTTAGCACGTTTTGAATTCCGTTGGGAAGACCAATTCAACCTTTCTCTAGACCCTGATACGGCAAGAGCCTACCACGATGAAACCCTACCTAGTGATAATGCTAAAGTAGCTCATTTCTGCTCAATGTGCGGGCCTAATTTCTGCTCAATGAAAATCACACAAGACGTAAGAGATTACGCCAAAGAGCACGGTTTAGACGAAAAAGAAGCCTTAAAAAAAGGAATGCAAGAAAAAACCGAAGAGTTCTTTGAAAAAGGAGCAGATATTTATGTAGCTCCGGAGAATTAATAGGGCGTTCCCCCAATAACAAAAAAAGTGCGTTCTCTTATCGAGAACGCACTTTTTTTGTTATTGGGGTCGGGCTATCCACTATATCTTTTGGGTTGCATATACGCAACAACCCAAAAGGATGCCGTTTCTATCCCTAACGCGGGTCAGGTAAGTGCAAAGAAAATGGAATTTAGTTTTCTTAGACGATGAAAAATAAATTTGCATAGCTCCAGCTATGGAAATTTATTTTGAAGAAGAATAAGGAAAATAAAACCATTTTATTGTACTTAGATGCCCCGTGTTAGGGATACGATCCCTAACGCATAACTTAACTAAACGCAGGAATCCCTGTAATATCCATTCCTGTAATCAAAAGATGAATATCGTGCGTTCCTTCGTAAGTAATCACCGATTCTAGATTTGCCATATGCCTCATAATAGAGTACTCGTTGGTAATTCCCATTGCTCCATGAATCTGACGTGCTTCTCTGGCTATTTTAATTGCCATATCAACATTGTTACGCTTAGCCATAGAGATTTGAGCTGAAGTTGCTTTACCTTCATTTCTCAACTGCCCCAAACGGAACGTTAATAATTGGGCTTTGGTAATCTCCGTTATCATTTCAG
>JALTUD010000419.1 GCA_027047735.1 Flavobacteriales bacterium
GATTAATTGCGTGAAATTTAACATTATTGTGCGTGAAATTTAATTCATTTTATTGAACTTTCTATCTAAAGTTTGTGTTTTGTGCAGATTTTTCATCGTCTGAGAACTACAAACTCCACTTTCTTGCACTTATTTCATTCCGCGTTAGGGATCGTATCCCTAACACGAGCAAAATAGACGGTATAAAGCGTTTTTTGATTCCTTATCCTTCTTCATAAAAATTTTCCATAGCTGGGGCTATGCAAAATTTTTATTCATCGTCTAAGAAACCAAAAATCCACTTTCTATCCGCCAATTTCACCCGCGTTAGGGATAGGAGCGGCATCCTTTTGGGTTGTTGCATTGTTACCAATTAAGTATATAGATATAATCTACTAAATTAATTTAAGTGAGCTTACTCTTCTTCATAAAATTATTCCATAGCTATTACTATGCAATAATTTTCTTCATCGATTAAACTCACTTAAATTAATTTCCTGTGACTAATCTATATATTTAATTGGTATGCAACCCAAAAGATATAGCGGATAGCCCGCCCATTACGGCGTTAAAAAGTAGTGTAGTGGGGGTAGTGCGAACGAAACTGCTTTTTTATGCTGTAATGGGAACGCCCAAATATTTATTAAGCTGAAATTCTTTTTTCTGAAACTTTAACAGGTAATTTTTATTGTCTTTGATTTTTCTTCTTATTTTTACTCATCGATTTTGAATTTTACGAATTATTATTAGATAACAGATGAACAACAATCCATTTTTACAGCCTTACACGGCTCCTTTTGAAGCGATACCTTTTGATAAAATAAAACTTGAACATTATTTACCTGCTTTTGAGGAGGGGATTAGACAGGGAAAACGAGAGATTGAGCAAATTAAAACTTCTAAGCCTTCTTTTGAAAATACCATTGAGGCGTTGGAAAGGAATGGTGATTTACTGAATAGGGTTTCTACGGTTTTCTTTAATTTGAATAGTAGTGAGACTTCGGAGGATATGCAAAAGTTGGCACAGGAGATTTCACCACTACTTACGGCTTATTCTAATGAAATATCTTTGGATATAGTTTTGTTTGAGACGGTTAAAGAAGTTTATGAAAATGAAGACCGTACGAAGTTGACCGATGAGCAGATTTATTTGTTGGAAAAGACGTATAAGGGGTTTGTGAGAAGTGGTGCAAATTTGTCGGGTGATGATAAGGAGGAATTAAAGGAAATTAATACGCGATTGGCTAAACTTTCGCTTACGTTTTCTGAAAATGTATTGAAAGATACGCATGATTACGAACTTTGGATTACGAATGAGGAGGATTTGAAAGGGTTGCCGGAAGGGGTTCGTGAAGCGGCTCATCTTCTTGCTAAGTCTAAAGGCAAAGAAAGCGGTTGGTTGTTTACGTTGGATTATCCTTCGTATATTC
>JALTUD010000420.1 GCA_027047735.1 Flavobacteriales bacterium
GTAATAACAGACAGCGGAGGTATTCAAGAAGAAACAACGTTTAGACAAGTGCCTTGTTTAACCGTTAGAGAAAATACAGAACGTCCCGTTACGACAACCTTAGGTACAAATACTTTAGTTCCTTTAGACAATAAAGAAATACTAAGTAAACTTCAACAAATAATGGATGGCTCTTATAAAAAGGGAAAGATACCTAAATTTTGGGACGGAAAAGCAACGGAACGTATTTTAGCTCTTTTATGAAGAAAATACACTACATTACATTTATAGATACTTACAGTGGCATCTACCAAAGTCAAGTGATAGATGTTGTTAGATTTTTAAACGCTAATTTCGATGTAGAAGTTCAACTGTTTGCCTTTGTTCCGTTACGTATGTGGAAGGAGCAGAAACATAAAATAAAAAAGAATTACCCTAAAGCTAAAGTTTTTCCGATATTAGGTTCACTGTCTAAATGGAAAAGAAATAAATTATATTTTAATTTTATTTCCGATAAACAAAATTGTGTTTGCAGAGGACCAATGGCTTTTGCCTTGGCTGGTGAATTTTATAAGAACAAAATTTACGATGGACGTGCCGCAGTAGAAGCCGAAATAAAAGAATACAATGTAACGGGCAATCCCGGCTTGGATAAAATTTTTATAAAAGCCGAAAATACTGCGATCAAAAAAGCGGATTATTATATTGCTGTTTCTCAAAAGCTAGTAGGTTTTTGGGAAGATAAACTTCAAAAAACAATTAACCCGGACAGATATTCGTTAATTCCTTGTACGTTAACCAGTTTGGCTGACCAATCTTTTCCCGAACAAGAGACAGACAACACAATACGAATTGTTTATGCCGGAGGTACGGGAAAATGGCAATCATTTGATACGGTGGTTGATTTAATGGAAAACGTACTACAAAAACAGACAAATACAGAGGTTGTCTTTTTGAGCAAGCCTAATGCACAAATAAAAAAATTACAAGACAAATTTCCCGGCAAATGTTTCCAAAAATGGGTCAACCATAACCAAGTATTTGAGGAGTTGTCGAGATGTGATTACGGCATCTTAATTCGAGAAGACAAAGTGACCAACCGTGTTGCCTCGCCTGTAAAGTTCGCTGAATATCTTAACGCAGGATTGAAAGTGCTTATCACCGAACATATTGGAGATTTCTCTGAATTTACCACAAAAAATAATTGTGGTTTAATCATCAAAAACGAAATTCCTCTTCCACTTGAGAAAGTAGATACAAAAGAAAAATACCGCCTCCATCAATTGAGTAAAACTTATTTTTCAAAAGAAAGTCCGGAAATAAAAAAACAATACCAAAAATTAGTTGAAAACTGTCTTTAAAATTCCGTTCTCAACTTTCTTTGAACGAACTTCTAACAAGTTCAATAACTAAACTCCTCTTTATCTAAGAATTTGATTATTTTTGCGTGAAGTATGAAGAACATAAGAAATTTTTGCATCATAGCACACATAGACCACGGTAAAAGTACACTTGCCGACAGGTTACTACAAACAACCAACACCATTGCCGACCGCGACATGCAGGCACAAGCATTGGATGATATGGATATTGAACGTGAGCGTGGAATCACTATTAAAAGTCACGCTATCCAAATGAATTACAAGCATTCGGACGGAGAAGAATATATCCTGAACTTAATTGACACCCCCGGACACGTAGATTTTTCTTATGAAGTATCCCGTTCCATTGCCGCTTGTGAAGGAGCTTTATTAATTGTAGATGCTTCTCAAGGAATTGAGGCACAGACCATTTCTAACCTTTACTTGGCTATCGATAATGATTTGGAAATTATTCCTATTCTGAATAAAATGGATTTACCGGGAGCCAACCCGGAAGTAGTAGCTGACCAAATTATGGATTTAATCGGCTGTGAAGAATCCGACATTATTCCTGCAAGCGGAAAAACAGGAATGGGCGTACCGGACATACTTAAAGCTATTGTAGAAAAAGTTCCTCCACCGACAGGAATTCCCGATGCTCCACTACAAGCCATGATATTCGATTCGGTTTACAATACTTTTAGAGGTATTATTGCTTATTATCGAATTTTCAACGGTTCAATCAAAAAAGGCGATGAGATAAAGTTTGTCAATACAGGTAAAACTTATTTTGCCGATGAAGTTGGTATCTTAAAAATGGATTTAAATCCAACCGATGAAGTAACAACCGGTGATGTAGGTTATATTGTTTCCGGTATTAAAAAAGCTTCGGAAGTAAAAGTCGGGGATACGATTACTTTAAAAAACAATCCTTGCGAAGAAGCTCTCCAAGGTTTTGAAGATGTAAAACCAATGGTTTTTGCGGGAATTTATCCTGTTGATACTGAAGACTACGAAGAATTAAGAGGAGCAATGGAACGTTTGCAACTCAACGATGCTTCTTTGGTGTTCGAACCCGAAAGTTCTGCCGCTCTCGGCTTTGGTTTTCGATGTGGATTTTTAGGTATGCTACACATGGAAATCATTCAAGAACGTTTGGAACGAGAATTTAACATGACGGTTATTACCACCGTTCCCAACGTATCTTACAAAGCATATTTAAAGAAAAATAACGAATTGGTTATTGTCAATAACCCTTCTGATTTACCCGACCAATCCAAATTGGATTACATCGAAGAACCGTATATCAAAGCTCAAGTCATCACCAAAGGTGATTATGTGGGACAAATTATGACCCTTTGTATCGAAAAAAGAGGAGAATTAACCAACCAAGTCTATTTAACACAAGACCGTGTTGAAATTACTTTTGATATGCCTTTGGCGGAAGTTGTTTTTGACTTTTACGATAAATTAAAAACAGTTTCTAAAGGTTATGCCAGCTTTGACTACTCTCCTATTGGTTATCGCAAGTCAGATTTGATAAAACTGGATATACTTCTAAACGGAGAACAAGTCGATGCTCTTTCTGCTCTGGTACATAGAAGCAACGCCTATTCGTTAGGGAAAAAGATTTGCCAAAAACTAAAAGAGCTTATTCCTCGACAACAATTTGAAATACCTATTCAAGCAGCAATCGGAGCAAAATTTATTGCCAGAGAAAATATCAAAGCTCTACGTAAAGATGTAACCGCTAAATGCTACGGTGGTGATATTTCTCGTAAGCGTAAATTGTTGGAAAAACAAAAAAAAGGAAAAAAGAGAATGCGTCAGGTAGGAAACGTAACCGTTCCTCAAGAAGCTTTCCTCGCGGTATTAAAATTAGATTAAACACAGAATTTACAAAAATGTACAGAACACATAAAAACGGAGAATTAAGATTAGCCAACAAAGGAGAAAAAGTTACCCTATGCGGTTGGGTTCAAAAATCAAGAGATTTGGGAGGATTGACTTTTGTTGACCTCAGAGACAGATACGGAATCACCCAATTGGTTTTTAACATGGATACCAACGCCGAACTTTGCGAAAAAGCGAGAACCCTAGGGCGTGAATTTGTCATTCAAGCCGAAGGCGTTGTGGCTGAACGAGAAAACAAAAACAAAAACATTCCGACAGGTGAAATTGAAATCGATGTTACCCAACTAACCATTCTAAAAGAAGCTAAATTACCGCCTTTTACGATTGAGGACGAAACCGACGGTGGCGAAGAGTTAAGAATGCAATACCGCTTTTTGGATTTAAGACGAAATCCTTTGAAAAACAATTTATTATTGCGGAACAAAGTCAGCTTGGAAACACGTAAATATATGGACTCATTAGAGTTCATCGAAATAGAAACGCCTTACTTGATAAAATCTACACCCGAAGGAGCAAGAGATTTTGTCGTTCCAAGCAGAATGAACGAAGGAGAGTTTTACGCCCTTCCGCAATCACCGCAAACCTTCAAACAATTACTTATGGTAAGTGGTTACGACCGCTATTACCAAATCGTTAAATGCTTTAGAGATGAAGATTTAAGAGCCGACAGACAACCGGAGTTTACACAAATAGACTGCGAAATGGCTTTTGTGGAGCAAGAAGACATCCTACAAACTTTTGAAGGATTGGTAAAACATCTGTTTAAAACGGTTAAAGACATCGAATTTGAACACGATTTTCCTCGAATGACTTACGCCGAAGCTATGAAACGCTACGGTTCGGATAAACCCGACATTCGTTTCGGAATGGAGTTCAACGAAATGAACAAACTGGTTCAAGGCAAAGGTTTTCAAGTATTCGACTCGGCAGAACTCATCATCGGAATAACCGCAAAAGATTGTGCCGGATATTCCAGAAAACAGTTGGATAAACTCACCAAATGGGTACAACGTCCGCAAATCGGTGCTAAAGGACTGATTTACGTTAAATGTAACGAAGACGGAACCTACAAATCTTCGGTTGATAAATTTTACAACCAAGAAGAATTAGCAAAATGGGCAGAACTGTGCCAAGCTGAAAAAGGAGATTTGATTTTAGTATTGAGTGGCGAAACCGACAAGGTCAGAACACAAATGAACGAACTCAGGTTGCACATGGGCAACGAATTAGGACTGCGAAACCCTAATGAATTTAAACCTCTTTGGGTATTGGATTTCCCTCTATTGGAATGGGACGAAGAAACCAAACGCTACCATGCGATGCACCACCCGTTTACCTCACCAAAACCCGAAGATATGGACTTAATCGACACCGACCCGGGCAAAGTCAGAGCAAACGCTTACGACCTGGCAATCAACGGGGTAGAAGTTGGCGGAGGCTCAATCCGTATCCACGACAAATCGGTACAATCACGTATGTTCGACCTGCTCGGATTCACCAAAGAAGAAGCCGAAGCACAATTCGGATTCCTAATGAACGCCTTTGAATACGGAGCACCACCACACGGCGGAATTGCCTTCGGATTTGACCGTTTATGCTCAATCTTCGGCGGTTCGGATTCCATCAGAGACTACATCGCCTTCCCAAAAAACAACAGCGGACGCGACGTAATGATAGACGCGCCTTCCCCTATTGCAGAAGAACAATTAAAAGAACTAAACCTGAGACTTAGAGAAGTAGAAGTAAAAGGATAATTTGGGCGTTCCCCAAAAAGCAAAAAAGAGCATTCTCTCACAGAGAACGCTCTTTTTTTGCTTTTTGGGTCGGGCTATCACTACTCACTCTTTTTGCCCTCAAAAGGAGGAGGGCAAAAAGGAGTTCAAACACGCCGTTCTATCCCTAACGTGGATAAAATTGGAAGCAAAAAAGTGAATTTT
>JALTUD010000421.1 GCA_027047735.1 Flavobacteriales bacterium
GCCAACAATTTACCCAAACAATTCCGGAATCTAATTTTGAAGCTACTCTATTGGCTCTGGTTACATCTTGTGTCCATACTGTTGCCGCTAAACCGTATTGGGTGCTGTTTGCATACATAAGTACTTCTTCTTCAGTATCGAAAGGCATAATGGTTACTACGGGTCCGAAAATTTCTTCTTGATTGGTTCGACAATCAAAGGTTAAGCCCTCAATTATTGTCGGTCGTAAATAGTTTCCTTCGGAAAGTTCTCCCTCTAAGTGCACTTGCTCTCCCCCGGTCAATATCGTTCCGCCTTCTTCTTTTGCTAATTGAATGTAGCTTACAACTTTTTGTAAGTGCTCTTTTGATACCAAAGCACCTAAATTTGTTGTAGCATCTTTTGGGTCTCCTACTTTTAATTTATTGGTCTTTTCGACAAAGGCGGTTTTAAACTTTTCGTAAATAGGGCGTTGCACAAAAATACGCGAACCACATAAACAAATTTGACCTTGATTGGCGAAAGAAGACATTACAGTTGTACGAAGAGCTTCTTCAAAATCACAATCGGCAAAAATGATATTGGGATTCTTTCCTCCCAACTCCAGACTTAGTTTTTTGAACATAGGGGCAGCTACTCGTGCAATTTCAGCTCCCGTTGCTGTTCCTCCCGTAAAAGAAATTGCTTTTATTCCTTTGTGCTTGGTTATGGCACTACCTACTTTTGCTCCTAATCCATGGACAATATTTAAGACCCCTTTTGGCAAGCCCGCCTCAATACATAACTTTGAAAAGAGATAGGCAGTCATCGGGGTTATTTCAGATGGTTTTGCTACAACCGTATTACCGGCAGCTAGTGCAGGAGCTATTTTCCACGTAAACAAATACAATGGTAAATTCCAAGGGGAAATGCAACCGGCTACTCCTATCGGTTTACGCAACGTGTAATTGATTGCTACACCGTTCATATCGTGGCTTTCGGATGCGTAGTGTAGTATTGCTGTTGCGAAGAATCGAATATTGCTCGAAGCTCGCGGAATATCTACTTTTTGGGCTAATTTCACAGGTTTTCCATTATCGATTGATTCCGCTTCGGCTAATTCTTCTAAGTTTTGCTCGATTAAATCGGCTATTTTGTTGAGTATTCTAAAACGTTCTTCTCTTGTGGTTTTACTCCACGAAGGAAAGGCTTCTCGTGCTGATTGATAAGCTTTTTCTATGTCTTGCTCCGTTGAATCGGGAATGTAGCTATATACTTTTCCCGTTGCCGGATTGTAATTGTCTAAGTATTCTTGATTTAACGGTTCTGTTAATTCTCCGTTTATGTAGTTTTTTATATGTATCATAGTGGTGTGTACTTTTTTTGCGTTAGGAATTGTATCCCTAACGCGAGCAAAATTGACGATATAAAGCGTTTTTTGATTCCTTATCCTTCTTCATAAAAATTTTCCATAGCTGGGGCTATGCAAAATTTTTATTCATTGTCTAAGAAACCAAAAATTCACTTTCTATCCGCCAATTTCGTTCGCGTTAGGGATAGGAGCGGCATCCTTTTGCCCTCCCTCCTTTTGGAGGGCAAAAGATATAGCGGATAGCCCGACCCCAATTTACAAAAACAACGTTTCGCGAGAGCGATATGTTGTTTTTGTAAATTGGGGGAACGCCCAACTCTTTTTCAAAAGTAAAAATTTAAAGGGTATGTTTCTTTAGTTCTGTCAATATATTTTCAACAGCGGGACATATCTCTGCGTTTTTGAGTAATAGGGGTAACATTTTTTTCTGTCCTCGCATTTGGGTGTGTGGATATTCGGCACAGGCTTTCGGTCGGACGTTGTATATCGTACAATAGTTTTCGTGGTCTAAAAACGGGCAAGGCAATTGCTGTAGGACGTAATCGTTGTCTTCGTCTATACGCAAATAATTTTCTACGAATTTTCCGGGTTTGAGGCGTAGATGCTTGGCGATACGCACTATGTCTTTATCGGTAAATAGAGGACCTGTGGTTTTACAACAATTGGCACAAGTCAGGCAATCAATGGTTTGGAAGGCTTTTTCATCCAATTCATTAATTTGTCGGTCTAAAGCTCCTTCTTTCTTTTTCTTTAGTTGAAGCAATAATCGCTTATTTTGGCTTGCCGTTTCTTTGGTGGAACTTTTTTTCTTAGCCATTTTTGTCTTGGTTGAATTGGCGAACTTTTAGGTAACGCATAAAAACGGACATACTTGAAAGTGTGCATAAAATGTATCCTGTAAGTCCGTCTAATATCCCTAATTTGAGGAAGTAATCTTGAAAAAAACGGAAAGCGGGTTTCACTAGAAAGTGGTAAAGGTTTGGGGTTTCTCCTCGTTCTGCTCGGTCTTTTGCACTCATGGTGGTGTATCTGTCCCATTTCTCCAAATAGTGAAAGATGTCCTTAAAAGTGTAATGTATTAATTTGCTTTTGAGCATACCTACTTTTCCATTGCATATAATTTCGGCGTGTACGCTTTTATTTTCGTATTTACATTCATCTCGTTTGAATAATCGAATGACTTTATCTCCTTGCCAACCTGAATATTTGATTTCTGACCCCATGAAAAAGTTTCGCCTTTTTATCCAATAGGCAACTTCTTCGATGTTTTCTTGCTTTAAAATCGATGTGATTTCTTGTTGAAGTGCTTTGTCAACTCGTTCATCGGCGTCGAGTAAGAAAATCCACTCATACGTTGCTTGGGGAATTGCCCAATTTTTTTGAGAAGCCGAGTGTTCGTACTCCCGTTGGATAACCCTTGCTCCCAACTCTTTGGCTAAAGACACCGTGTTATCGGTACTGAATGAATCTACAATCAAGATTTCGTCAGCCCATTGAACGGATTTTATGGCTTCTTTGATATTGTGTTCCTCGTTGTAAGTAGGTATGATTGCCGTGATTTTACGCATAATGATGGCAAAGGTAATGAAGTTGTTTTATTCTAAGGGTTAGAAACTACTTGTTTTAATCAATTTTCTAACTTCTTTGGAGTGATCTTCAAAGGTGATTTCCAACAAATAAATACCTTGTTTCCAATTAGCTAAGGATTTAACAGTAAGCAAATTTCTGCCTTTTTGAATGTTTTGGGAGAAAACTATTAATTCTTGTCCTTGCGTATTTTTTATTTTTACTTCTACATTTTGGCTTTTGTTGCTAAGCAATTCAAAATGAATAACGGAATGAAAGGGATTGGGATAGTATCGAAATAATTTATTTTTGGGAGAAGTATAAACAACTCCTGTTGCTTTTTGATAAGCTAAATCAAAATCAGGTATTCCATAACCGATGAGAGAGTCCGGTTGTTGATATTGGTTGGAACTTTCTTCTACTAACTGTTTGATTTGCATATTTGATAAACGGGGCAATCCTTGCCATAAACAAGCTACCATTCCTGTAACCATAGGGGCACTAAATGAAGTTCCGTTTCCTTGTGATACCTCGCCAAGATTACTATCCCATGGGGAAAGATAATAAGTATGCCAACCCACGGAAGCTATATTGGGTTTAATATCTCCGTCAGCAGAAAACCCGACACTGCTAAAACTTGCCCGCTGACCTAATGAATCAACAGCGGCTACTGTAAGTACGCTGTCTGCATCGGCAGGGGTTGAGATATATCGCCAAGGTGAGTCTCCGCTATTTCCGGCACTTGTAACCAGTAAAATCCCTTTTGAGGCTGCTATATCAGAAGCTATGGCAATACGCGTGGTATTCCCATCCATTTCGTTATAGGTATAATTCTGCAATGTATCGTCAAAAAGTGTATAACCTAATGATGTATTGATGATATCCACTCCTGCTGAATCAGCATATTCGGCAGCACTAATCCAATTATCTTCCTCTGACCGAGTTTCACTGTTTGCATCTTCACTTCTCAAAAGATGAAAACTAGCTTTTGGTGCAGTACCTTGAAAAACACCATCGACACTTCCTGCAATGATAGATAAAACCATAGCTCCGTGTACATTATCCTCAAAAACTGAATGGTCGTGCTCGACAAAATCTTTTATACTTAGGATTCTCCCTTCGTCAAATAAATGTTCTAAGCCTTTAATTTTATCAGCATTATAAAAACCTGCATCTATTACGGCAATGTGCATTCCTTGCCCTAGAAAACCATATTCATGAAGATGATCGAGTTTATGTAAATGAATTTGATTGTAAGTTTTACCGTAAGGGTAATGTTCCTCGTTTGCAACTTCCAATACCAACCCCTTATTTTCTAAAAAAGGATCTGTTTCGCCTTGTCGTACAGCCAAACGCTGTGTGTTTTCGATATGTTGAATAAATGAAACTCCATTAAGAGCAAGAATATTTGATGAATCATTGGTCTTCACCGTAATTCCATTGAGCCATTTTGAAGTGTTGTGTAATTTAAAATTGCCACTATTTAAAACTGAATCAATATAAAATGGATTTACCGGCAAGTCATTTTCTACAATCGGAATGCCTTGCCTATTTCTTCGTGCAATTGCTCGAGATGATAAAAACTCTTCAGGATTTAAAATGGAATGAGGTGAATTATTTTTATCGGTAAATTGTATCCAAAATTTAATGGTATCGTTTTGTGCCAATAAAGGAGAAATACTACAAAGTAAAAGAAAGAAAAAGAGAATTTTAATTCCCATAACTTATTATTTTGTATTCCAATTCCGTTCCTTCATTGATATCGGTAGTATCAAATGTATTTATGCTCAAATTCACTCTTGAAAGATAAACCAAACCTACATTTTTCGCAAAGACTTCTTTTGCTTTTTTTAGTTCTATGGCATTAAATTCATCTTGCTGAATGACTGTTACCGTAGAATCAAAATCAACTGAGTTTATCGAAAACGGAACGTGAACATTTTCATATACATAATCTTGAGCTCCTAAATTATTAAACGCATTTCCATTCCATTGTTTTCCCTCTTCAATTGGGAAAATCAATTTTGTAAACTTTATATTTTCCTCAACAACATTATACATCGTTTGTGTTTTTTCAACCACCCATACGTCTTTTATTTCCCAAGGTTGCTGGATTGAATCTCGCCAATAACGCTCCAATCGAAAATTGGTTTCGTCTATATCTTCGGTTATTATTTCTTTTAGAAAATATGCAATGGTATCGTGAGCACCGGTAGTTGTATGTTGTATCTCTCGAACTTGATACACTCTCCATTGTCCGAAAGAGGCTGGTGCATA
>JALTUD010000422.1 GCA_027047735.1 Flavobacteriales bacterium
AAGTCTTTGCTTGAGTCAATAGCGAGAGGATTCGGTTATCACTACGGAATGAAAAAGAAAGTTAGGGTAAATACCATTTCACAGTCGCCAACGGTAACCACGGCAGGAAGTGGAGTAGGGGGATTTGATAAATTTATAAGCTACTCTGAGGCTATGAGTCCATTGGGTAATGCCAAAGCAGAAGATTGTGCCAATTACTGCGTAGCTATGTTTTCAGACTTAACACGTTATGTAACGATGCAAAATTTATTTCACGATGGTGGTTTTTCGGCGACCGGTGTAACGCAAGAAGTTATGGATAAATTTTAGAATTTGGTGTCCATAAATTTAGAAATGGAATGAAAAAATCACTGCTAATTTTAATGGTACTTTTTGTGTCTTATTCTTGTACTACAAATACAGATACAGTAGATACCGATACAACAAATATTGTGTGTTTATGTGACTCTTTAAAAATAATAAACAATATTTCTAATATAGAGGGCTATTCCGAGCGTATTTCTTATTTTCCCGGTGATACGATAAAGATTTATGTAAGTTCAAAAAGTGAAAGGTTTGATGTTGATTTTATTGAACAATCTCTAAAAGCAAGTACCTTATTGAAATTTACATCATCTAAAGGGGGGGTGCAAAATTACGACCAGTGTTCCTTTAAAAAGGGGTGTAACTGGAACCTTACTGAGAAAATAATTGTTCCCAACAATATAAGTTCCGGGTATAAAACAATTAAGCTTTCAAATGAATACGGACAATTTCATATTCCAATTATTATTAAGAGTAAATTAAAAAAAGATATTTTGTGTGTAGCTTCTACCAACACTTGGCATGCATACAATGCTTGGGGAGGAGCTAGTTTTTATCGTTATAATTTAATAGATACTTGCACAAACAAACCTAATTATTCTACTCAGTTGAGTATGAATAGACCTTTAGAGGTTGTGTCAGATTTAAGCTATCAAGGACATTTGTTTGATGCAGAATTAGGATTGATTCATTGGTTAGAGAAAAAAGGATACAATTTTAATGTCGTTACAGACTTTGATTTACATGAAAATCCCGATATTCTAAAAGGATATAAAATGGTGTTTTTAAATACACATAGCGAGTATTGGACTGGGAAAGCATTAAATGGGTTGAAAGAATATGTTCAAAATCAAGGGAATTTATGTTATTTAGGAGCGAATGGTTTGTATTGGAAAGTTACTATAGATGAAAATATAATTGAATGTCAAAAGGAAAATGGTTTTCATATTAGTGATAGTACTAAAGGTGGCAAGTGGCGTGATTTAGATCGTCCGGAAGAAAAATTGATAGGTGTTTCCTACAACAGGGCGGGATATAATACTTATATGCCTTATGTTGTGCTTAATGATAAACACTGGTTATATAAAAACACAACCTTAAAAAACGGTGATTTATTTGGGGAAAGTTTAAATAGAAAGTTTGCTTCAGGTCATGAAACGGATAAGACGACTACTTTATCTCCTCAAAACATAGAGGTTATTGCAAGAGGAGTAAATCAAGAAGCTATCGATGAATTAGGTAAACCGGGTGCAGATAGGAACGGAGGTGCAAATATGATTATTTATCAGCATCCCTCCGGTGGCTATGTTTTCTCTAGTGGTTCAATAACGTCCGGTGCTAGTATGCTTATAGATACCAATATGAATATACTAATGACAAATTTAGTAGAAAGGATGATTGGACGAGATAGCTTGTCTAAATGATAAAAAGAGATTATTCAATCGGCAGTTTGTATGGTGGTAATTAACGAGAATAATATCCTGCAATCGCTACACGTTATTTTTGTAAATCTATACCATTTGAATATAGGAAAAACGCTTTATAAGGCTCTTTTCAATGTTTAAATGGTATTAGAACTATCCGCTAAATCTTTTGTTTTTAAAATTAAGAAAACTACACTTTTACTTTTAAGGGTATGTATTAGATTTTCACCAACTATCAACAGAATAATATTAGCGAATCAAATTGATATGCCCGATATATTCATGCGAATTACCTTCAAAATCTACAGTTTTAAATTTGTAAATATAGACATCTATAGGACAGGGGGTTCCGTTGTTTGTTCCGTCCCACGTCAAACGATGACCTGTTTCGTTATATATTAATTTTCCCCAACGATCAAAGATGAGCATTTGAACTTCTTTTTCACCGATGAAAGAACCTTTAAAAACATCGTTAATCCCATCGTTGTTGGGCGAAAATGAATTTGGAATATAGGCTAGATACTCCGGTTTTACAACAAAGTCGCGTAAAAGAGTGTCGGAGCAACCTAAATTATCAACGGCTATTAACATGACTTCGTAAACCCCTTCGTTTTCGTATGTATTTTGGTCATTTGTATTAGTAGATGTTTCTCCATTGCCGAAATCCCAATAATAATGGGTTGCATTTTCAGAAAGATTACCAAAGTAAATAGGTTTTTTCTCAATACCAAATGAAGGGTTAGTATAGAAATCAGCTCTAGGCTTTTGAACCGTTACCAGTACGGAATCTAGAACCGAATATGTATTACAAGAATCGTAAACATCTACATAAAAGTAATTAGTATTTCCGGTAGAAACATTTATTTCACTCGTAGTCTCATTGGTTTGCCATTGGTAACGGTAGGGAGGGGTTCCGTTTTGAGCTGTAACACCAATTACGGCATTACCATATGGACAGATGGTAGTATCTCCGTTGGGTTGAGTCGTAAGATTAGAAGAAATCACCGTAACAAGTATAGAATCTTCAACCCTGTTGTTACATTCATCAGTTACGGCAACTGAAAAATAATTGGTTGTTAACGTTTGAACTTCAATTTGTTGTGTGGTTTCGTTGTCGTGATTCCATAGATAATTCAAATTTCCCGCACCTCCGTTTGCCGTAGCAGAAAGTAGTACCGGACTGTTGGGGCAAAAGACAGTAGTGTCGTTACTTACAGTAAGTGTCAGGGTAGAAAATGGAGTAATAGAAATTGTAGTACTGTCGGTTATAGATTGTGTTCCACAAGCATCGGTAACGGTTAATATGTAAGTGGTTTCAGAGGTTGGTGAAACAGTAATTATATCCGTTTGTTCCCCGGTACTCCAATTGTACACATAGTCAGGTGTCCCGCCGGAAACTGCCGGAACTAAATCAATAGTAGTTCCCGATAAGCAAGAAAGTTCCTCATCATCAGGCATTATCAGATTGAGAGGAGTTTGATCGATGATTTCCAGTGTTACATGAAGTGTGTCTTGTTGTCCGCATAAACTATTGTAAATTAATGAAATGGTTAAGTTTTCTGTACCTTCCGGAATAGCATCGTTAATTGCAGTAATATTTAAATTAGTACTATTTTGACCTGCCGGAAAGGTAATTGATGTTGGTAGTGTTGAATAGTCAACTCCATTAGTTGCTGTTCCTGTATAAGACAAGTCAAACGTTTGATTAAAATTAATAGAATCGTGTCGTGTAAATGAAATTGTAGCATCAGAACATCCCTCTAATAGTTGGTTAAGAGTAACGTTTCCGTCAGAATTTACTTGCGTAGTAGCTTCCATAGGGGGGATACTGGAAAAACTTTGAGCTTCTAAAAAGACTCCCGAATCAAAAACACCATCACCAACATCGGCAATGGCAAGTTTAATATGATAGGTTCCGCCACATTGAATCGTAGCAGAGGCCGTTAACACCGTAGTGAAACCATCATATTGTACCACTGTGGGGTCATTGTTTTGCGGAGCAGAAAAACCATCACCATTATTGATAAAGTAACTACTATTTAATCCGGCGTTTATATTGTCTATAGTAACGGGGGTATTTGTTCCGGGAATGAGAGCTATGTTTTGACTTCCACTTATACCCGGACCACTAATCCAAAAAGCAAAAGCGTCATTAAATCCTTGATTTACATACTCCGGATATTCCTCTGAGGCAAAAACATAATTGAATGAAATGGTATTTCCCGTTGCTTCAAAATCAAATTCAAGAACAGCAGCATTGTAAGTTGTCGTTCCTGCATAAGTTTCCAATTGCGAATCACCGGGATAGTTGTTATCTACTCCCGCACCACTTTCATCATTAGGTCCGAAAGGACCTTCTTGTGAACCAAAAAGACTCGTTTGATTTTCAACAGTACCGGTTGTCATAATGATACCGGAATTTAGCCCGATGTTTGAATTACTTCCGTCAAAATATCCGATAGCATGGCTATCGCCCGAATACGTGATGTTGGTTACATTTATTCCACCTCCCAATAAGGTGTTTTGAACCAGATTAGAAGGTGAAATGCTACTATTAGTAACCAACTGACCAAAACTGTTTATAGCACAAATAAATAACAATATAGAGGTTATATGTTTTCTCATTTACATCAGAACGAAGTTACGCTCGATTGGTTGCCTTTTAGTCGAGCGTTTAAATGGTACCTTACCCCAAAATTTATACCATAATTTGAATACTTTTTTGTTATTATATACCCCTCATTAGTAATAGGTGTTTTACCTACGGTATAGTTCAGCTCTCCAAAGCAATCAAATGAGGATGAAATGGCTATATTTAAAGTAGCAGTTCCCAAGTAACTGATGAATGATGAGCGAAGCATATCATTTTGTTTGTAAAGTAAACTAGTTTCAATTCCTTTGTTGTAATAAATGTCAAATTTCTCGTTGTTTTGGTAGCGTTTAAGGTAAGTTCCTTTTACTCCCGTTACTCTATTGTAAACAAAACCTCCCGATAAAGCTAATGTAAATACTGAGTAGTGAAACTGATAACCTAACGAAACAGGAATAGAAGCATAAGAGTATGTATTAAATTTGTCGTTCTCTAAGTGGTTAATTAATTCTTCATTATCTTCCGTGTAAAAAACATAGTGAGCAGAATCTTTAGCCAAAATTTGAACACCGCTAATTTCATCTAATTCAAAGGCTTCCTCAAGGAAATCTCCTTCAATTTCCTCATGTTTATACATCGGTTTGTAGTCTATAATTCTGTTATTTTGTACACCTAAAGAAAATATAATATTTTTCCATTCTGCATTCCCACGAACACCAAATTCCATTCCACTGTTTTGATAACCTTTATTGGTGTAGAAATCCCACCAATTTGCTTCATATTTTTTATCCACTTGATTTATAATATTCACTTTGTTATAAGGCGTCATATACGCATCAAACGAAAAATTTATC
>JALTUD010000423.1 GCA_027047735.1 Flavobacteriales bacterium
TTCATTCAAAACAATCTCCCCATCAATTCCTCTTACAACACCATTCCCGTTAACCAACCCATCTTTAAAAATAAATCGTTGCTTCCCCACTAACCCTTTCACATACACACCTTTATAAAAATTATATCGCAACAAAACACCATCAAAAGCATTATCAACACCTAAATTCCTCGATTCATAAGCTCTCAAAATCATCCCACTCCCAAACTGCTCATAAAAATTCCCAACCGTAACATCCAGCCCGTCTTTCTTCCAATTCACATAACGATACCCCAAGCCCGTTCCCTCAAAACTAGTCGGATAACCGGACATTCTATTCAAATAAGATTCATACCTTATCCCTGCTCTAAAATCCCCACGACTATAATTGACGTTAGTAAAAGAATTTGTCCCCACAATATACTCCGGCAACGCAGCATTAATTAGCGAATCCTCTTCATAGTACTGAACCATAGTTTGAATATTACCACTAATTCTCCCCAAATCCAAACCACTTTGATTTTGTGCAAAACTATAATTAACAAGTAAAGAAATAGAAACAGATAACAGTAGTTTCTTAAAATACATAAATGAAGAACTCAAAAGATTAATAAAATAATTATAATAGTTAGGGCGTTCCCCCTTTCTAAAAATACAACATACCGCTGTCGCTAAACGTTGTATTTTCAGAAAGAGGTCGGGCTATCCACTATATCTTTTGGGTTGCATAAGTGCAACAACCCAAAAGGATGCCGTTTCTATCCCTAACGCGATACAAGTGAGTGCAAAGAAAACGGAATTTAGTTTTCTTAGACGATGAAAAATTCTTTTGCATAGCCCCAGCTATGGAAAAGAATTTTGAAGAAGAATAAGGAAAATAAAAACGTTTTATTGTGCTCAGATGTCCCATGTTGGGGATACAATCCCTAACGCGTATTAAATAAAGCACAAGAATGAGAATTTTATTTACTAAAATAACAAAAAGCACCTTTCAGAAATTCATGGAGAAAACCATGTTAAAAAACTGCATTAATCGGCTTCAGTATAAAGAATCATCTTTAATGAGCATATTTTTTTATCTGTTCATAAAGTTCTTCCTCATCACCTGCAGAATAATTGTTATGATTCCAAACAATGTTCCCTTCACCATCAATCAAAAAAGTATGCGGAACATTATTCACATTCATCGCTCGTTTAAGTTCTCCATTAGGGTCTAAAAGCACTAAATACTCCCAACCTTGCCCGTTGATATAAGGTTCAACTCTCCCCGTAGAACGAGCATTATCAATAGAAACAGCAATCAATTTAACTCCTGTTTCCTCCACCCAGTCTTCGTATTCTTCGGCTATCGTATTTAATTCAGCTTTACACGGTTTACACCAAGTAGCCCAAAAACTGATAACAATAGGTTTTCC
>JALTUD010000424.1 GCA_027047735.1 Flavobacteriales bacterium
AATCTTTATTATTCATTAAAAGATAAATACAATAATTTATTAAGAGCTACGACGAGTGGAATGTCGGCAGTAATTGCAGGAGTAAATTCTTTAGTCGTTTTACCTTTTGATAACAACGAAGAAAAAGAGTCGGCTGATTTCGGTTTGCGATTAGCGAAAAATATTCAATTACTTTTACAAGAGGAATCTTATATGGGGCAAGTTGCCGATGTTGGCGGTGGCTCTTATTACATTGAAGAATTAACTCGAAAAATTGAAGACAAAGCGTGGAATGAGTTTAAGGAATTAGAACAAAACGGTGGGGTAGTGGAAGAACTCATTCAAGGAGCTGTGCAAGACAAAATAAATCAACAATATGATAAAAAAGTTAAAGCACTAAAAGAAGAAAAACGGATAATGGTAGGCGTTAATAAATTTGAAAATAAAGAAGAAAAAATAGGGAACCCAATTCCGTTAAAAGAACCTCAAAATACATTGATACAACCTTTGACTATGAAGAGGTTAGCAATGGAATTTGAATGAAATTAACGATACAGACTAATACTTCACTACTATTTATATCTTTAAAGTTAAAACAAGTTCATTATCTTTGTGAAAATTATAAATTAATAAATGAAAAATCCAACTGGATAAAAGCGTATGGATTTTTGAACAAATAAACTATAAAATGGCATCAACAGCAGATATTAAAAACGGGCTTTGTATGAAGCACAACGGAAAATTAGTTCAAGTAGTAGAATTTCTTCACGTAAAACCGGGTAAAGGGCCGGCATTTGTGAGAACAAAACTTAAAAATATTGAAACCGGTCGAGTAGTCGATCATACTTTTCCGTCAGGACATAAAATAGATGTAATCCGAATAGAAAACAGACCTTATCAATATTTGTATCCGGAAGGAGATGGGTATCACTTTATGCACACCGATACTTATGAGCAAGTTTTTATCGATAAACACCTTATCGAAAAACCAGAATTTCTTAAAGAAGGTGATGTTTGCACGATTATATTTCATGCAGAAGAAGAACTTCCTCTAGTGGTAAATATTCCTTTATTTATTGAAGCCGAAGTTACCTATACAGAACCGGGCGTAAAAGGTGATACGGCAACCAACACCATGAAACCGGCTACTATTGATACCGGAGCTGAGATAAAAGTTCCGTTGTTTATCAATACCGGAGACAGAATAAAAGTAGATACACAAAAAGGACAATATACCGAAAGAGTAAAATCTTAACCAAGCGTTTTATATAATGTACACAATACACGGAATACAACATTTAGGGGCGGGAGTTCCCGACCATGCTAAAGCATGGAAGTGGTATAGAAAATTTATCGGTCTGGATATACCTTTCTTTAACGACGAAGCACCTGCACCGCTAATGGATATTTATA
>JALTUD010000425.1 GCA_027047735.1 Flavobacteriales bacterium
AAAATTATGTTGCATTCCGGAGAACTGCTGATTATGACAACAAAAGACATCTTAGGAACAGCAGAAAAAGTAACCATAACTTACGATACTTTCCCGCAAGACGTAGAAATAGGTGAACGAGTTTTAGTCGATGACGGAAAAATAATGCTTGAAGTCGTAGCTACTAATCGCAAAGATGAGGTAACACTAAAAGTACTTCACGGAGGTGCTTTGTCATCAAAAAAAGGAGTCAATTTACCTCATACCAACATCTCACAACCTAGTCTTACCGAAAAAGACAAAATAGATTTAGATTTGGCAATAAAATACGACCTTGATTGGATAGCACTTTCCTTTGTCCGCTCAGCAAGAGACATTATCGAGCTAAAACACATCATAAAAAAGAGCGGAAAAAACATCAGAGTAGTAGCCAAAATAGAAAAACCCGAAGCCGTTGCCGATTTAGACGACATCATAAAAGAATCCGATGCCATAATGGTCGCAAGAGGAGATTTAGGCGTAGAAATCCCAATGGAAAATGTACCGTTAATTCAAAAAGAAATCATCAAAAAATCCATAATTCATGCCAAGCCGGTTATTGTAGCTACACAAATGTTGGAAAGTATGATAGAAAACATATCACCAACACGAGCAGAAGTAAATGACGTAGCCAATGCCGTAATGGACGGAGCCGATGCCGTAATGCTCAGCGGAGAAACATCCGTAGGAAAACACCCGAGAGCTGTAATTGACGTTATGAATCGCGTAATCATGCGAATAGAAGAAGAATACGATGAACTTTACGCCAAAGAAATAGAACCCGTAAAAAGTCAAACAAGATTCGTAACCGATTCCATTTGTTTCGATGCCTGCCGACTTTCCGAACGAGTAAAAGCCAAAGCCGTAGTAACCATGACCAATTCCGGATACACAGCCTTTAAAATATCCAGTCAACGCCCGCGAGCCCGTATATTTGTCTATTCCGGCAATCCAAAACTACGAACAATGCTCTGCTTGGTATGGGGCGTAAAAACCTTCTATTACGACAAAATGGTCAGCACCGACCACACCATCGAAGACATTAAATACCTATTAAAAAAAGACGGATACTTAGCACAAGGCGACCTCATCGTAAATACCGCAAGTATGCCGATAGAAGAACGAGGCGGAACCAATATGCTTAAATTAAGTGCAATAGAATAATAATTCGGGCGTTCCCTTTACGGCATAAAAAAGTAGTTCCGTTCGCACTACCCCACTACACCACTTTTTAACGCCGTAAAGGTCGGGCTATCACTACTCACTCTTTTGTGTTGCATAGGTGCAACAACACAAAAGGAGTTCAAACACGCCGTTCTATCCCTAACGCGGGCGAAATTGGCGAATAGAAAGTGAATTTTTGGTTTCTTAGA
>JALTUD010000426.1 GCA_027047735.1 Flavobacteriales bacterium
ATAATGGAGATAGAATAACTGTTCAGGAAGCGTTGATGATTGCTAATCAGTCTTGGATTCCATAATTGAAATCGTTTAGTTGAACACATTTCTAAGCACTCTGTTTTTATCAAGCAGGGTGTTTTTTGTATGTGTGCTAAGGTAAAATTACCATCTCTATTCTTCTATTTAAATCTCTACCCCAACGATAAGCGTTTGTTGCAATGGGGTTTTCACTTCCGCATCCCGAAAAATATAAGCGTTCCGGAGAAATTCCTTGCTCAATTAATCTATCATAAACTGCTTTTGCTCTATTGGTTGAAAGTGTTATGTTTTTGTCTTCTATTCCTGATTTATCTGTATATCCGACTATTTCAATATTCAGATGAGTGTTGTATTTCATTATTTCTGCCAAGGAATCTACTTGTATTGCAGAACTATCTGATAGTTCGAACATATTAGGTTCAAAAGTAACGTGGTTGAGTAATAGAGATTCGCCCACTTTTTTAGTTAATAAGTCTTTAAGTGTCGCTTTTTGTTTTAGTTCAAAAGGATCAACTTCATCTACTAATTTGTCGGATGATTCAGCTTTTTTATGCAATACTTTTACTTCTATTCTTCTATTTGCCGCGCGTCCGTCTTTTGTTCGGTTTGAATATGCAGGTTTTGATGAACCATACCCCTTGTAAGTAAGGTTTTCTTGCGGTATTCCTTTTTTGATTAAATAGTCGTAAACAAATTTTGCCCTAGCTTTAGATAATTGTCTGTTTTTTATTTCGCTTCCGGAACGGTCTGTATGTCCTCCTATTTCCAGACGTAAGTCAGGACTTTTTTCAAATGCTTTTATGATATTTTGTAAATCAGGGTTGGCATCGGGGTTAGGTAAAGTTGTTTTGTTGGGTTGAAACTTTACATTGTTTAAGATTAAAACAGTGTTTAAAGGAATAGCTTCCGGAACAATTACCAAGTGTTCTATCCCAATATGTAATTGACTACTGTCAATAGCTGTGGGCATTGGAGGACAGATTGCATTTTGTAGAGAGTCATATAACAGAAATTCCGGATAGGGTTTGAACTTGCGAATCCTTTCTCTAATTTTATTATACCTGGGACTTCCATTTGCTCCGTCTGTTCCTAAATCCCAATATGTAACGGCATCTAGATCACTCATACCACAAAATTGTTTAAGAATAATAGCAGATATAAAACCTGAGGCATGCCAACCGTTCCAACAATGTAAATAGACCGGTCCTAAAGTAGAGTCGATAGCACTTTTGTAAACGATTTCCAACATCTTATAGACATGTTCGTCATCGAAGTAGTCGAATTGGTCGTATTGCAGGATATTTTTAGAGGAGTTGACGCATTTGCATGTGTCAAAGGCGGGTGCAGTTTCCCAATTGGTTCGAT
>JALTUD010000427.1 GCA_027047735.1 Flavobacteriales bacterium
CCCTAACGCTAGACAGGTAAGTGCAAGGAAAATGAAATTTAATTTCTTTAGACAATAAAAAAATCTAAACTAAAAAAGGCAACTCATGACAAAAAATCATCCAAACTTCTCCTGTCTTTTTTCGTAGGACGCCCTTTAATTCCGAGGCTTTTGTTCTGCCTGTTTTGACGTTGTATTTCTTCCAATAAATCCAAATCTTCTTGCGGAGTAGTTTCCACTATCAACGTCGGTACAAGTTTTGCCCCAACCCTCGATTTAGGAATATCCAAGACTTTAAAACTTCTCCAAATCGGCACTTGTTTGATACTAAACGTATTTCCTACTTTTATTTCTTTAGACCCTTTGACGAATTTACCTTCCAACATTACCTTTTCATTACTACACATTTTAGCGGAAATACTTCTTGATTTTGCAAGTCTGACAGCCCAAATAAATTTATCTAATCGCATATTTTTTAAAATTTGTTAAGTACGGAATCCCATATAAACGGTACAGGAGCTTTTATATTGAGTTTTTCTTTGGTAAAAGGATGAATAAATTGTAGTATTTCTGCATGTAAAAATAAAATTGAAGCATCAAACTTCTCTTCAAACATTCGATTATGAAAGCGGTCGCCGTACTTGTAATCTCCCACCAAAGGATGACTGATTTTGTTAAGATGAATACGAAGTTGGTGCATCCGACCCGTTTTAGGCGTCAAACGAACCAAACTATATCGCGATGTTGGATAAGGGTGAACCGGAATATTAAAAGTGGTCGATCGTAAAGTTTCCAACAACGTAAGTGCCTCTTTATATTTTCCTGTATCCGGATTTTTCACAGGGGTATCAATCGTTTGTTTTTCAGGCGTATGTCCTCGCACGATACCGATGTATTGTTTTTGAATATCATTGCTGAAAAATAAGTCTTGAAAAACAGAAACATCTTCTTTTCTTTTAGCTAACAATAAAACACCCGAGGTTTTTCTATCCAGACGATGAACCGGATAACAAGTAAGTTCCAATTCCTCTTGTATTTTCTCCAATAAAGTTTGGTCTTTGATGTTCCGTGCGTAATAAGAATGATGAATCAGTACATTATTAGGTTTATTGACTACGAGCATATAGTCATCTTCATAAAGAACAAATGGATTTTTATGGATAGTGTTTATCATTTATCTACAATTGTTGAAAGCATCGTTTCTACTCACGAAACAATATCCCAAGTATGATCGGCGAGTAGTCGCACAGATGCTATAAATTTATAAGGACACCCACGCCTCCCCCAATCGTCGGGAGCAACCATAATCAATAGACTTTCTCCATCTTTGTTTTCGTAGAGGTGATAAATATGGTTAATTAGTGGTTCAAACCTGATTTTAGCAGTGTATATTTGTTTGGAAATATCCAC
>JALTUD010000428.1 GCA_027047735.1 Flavobacteriales bacterium
ACTATAACTGTTGAAAATTATCCCGTAGTCAGCTTGAGTGAAACACAAATACACGCATGTATGAATGAAGATATAACCCTGACAGCATCAGGTGCCACAACTTATATTTGGAGTACAGGTGATACAGGTGAGGTGTTAACTTATACCGCTAGCGGAAACGAAGTAATTACTGTAACAGGTTATAATGGACAATGTACGGATGAAGAACAAGCGGTTATTGTACTGAAGCCTTCACCTACTGTTTATGCAGATGCTAATGTTACTAGTATCAATACGCATGATTCTATTTTCTTTTACAGTACAGGCTCAATAACTTCAACAGTATTGTGGGATTTTGGTGATGGATTCTCATCGCAAGAAACTAATCCTTATCATAAATTTGACTTTGCGGGAGCTTATATGGTGATGTTAACCGGAGAAATGGGAGGCTGTGAAGCACAAGATTCTGTTTTGGTGTATGTTGGTTTTGTGAATGTAGATGAAAATTTAGAAGATAATACGCTTGTTTTTCCCAATCCTGCGAATGATTTTGTTACGGTTCAAGTGGCGATGGATGCAACGTTTAAATTGTTAGATGTAAACGGAAAACTTGTATTGAGTCGTCTACTTAGAAAAGGAGAAAACCGATTGAATATACATAACTTGCAAAAAGGTGTGTATATCGGTAGAATCGTGAGTGGAGATGATTTGCATTCGTTTAGGTTGGTTGTTCATTAAAAAAAACAGTTATTTTTACCTCTGAATTCTTAAGTTTCCACCCCCTAAGATAAGTTATTATACATCACTGATAATGAGTTTAGCTTTGTGTGCATTTTGTATCTTTATTATGAAAAATAAGTAACAGATGTCGTTCAGATAATGATATTCAGGAGTTTCTATACCCTAAAAAAAACAAAAAAAGCAACCTCATCAATTTTATTTCGTCAGTTAATTATAAAAAACACAAAAAAGTGATGGAAATCATTTTTTATGTTTTATATTAGTCTTATGAAAATGAGCTGTAAACATTCAAAAACTTAGGTGTTTGATAAAACAAAACAACAATAATGAAAAAACTTTTACTAATAACCGTATTAATTTTTACTATTTCCCTTGTTTACGGGCAGGAGAAATTATACAAAGTACATATAGGAGAACACGCTTTGATGTGTCCCAATTTAGGGCCTAAATTAAAGGTAAATATGAAACAGATAGGAGCAGAACTATTAATGTTTGATATACAAACCAGTACTATGGTTGTTAAAGTCAACGAAAAAGAAACACCGGAAGTTGATGGAAAATACATAACAACAATTGTACAATTAACCGGCTACCCCGATAGCTTAGTTTCCGTTGAAGAAATTAAAGAAGAACAGTTGGAGGAGTTGCTATTAAAAGATAAAGAAAA
>JALTUD010000429.1 GCA_027047735.1 Flavobacteriales bacterium
GGCGACTTGGACTTGGTAGTAGGAGAGGAAAGCGGAAACATAAACTATTTTGAAAATGTAGGTTCTTCGACTACTTATACTTTTCGTTTGCAAAGCGAAACGTTTGGAGGTGTAGAAGTAAGCGAATGGTGGACAACCATCGGAAACAGCGTTCCTTTGTTTATTGAAGGCGACAATAACGAAACGCAATTGCTTGTCGGTTCGGAAAAAGGAGATGTTTTTCATTATCATAACATCGATAACAATCTTTCGGGGAATTTTACGCCTAAAGATACCATTCGAGTAGTAAATGAAGGTCCTGCGGGAGCACCTGCATTGGCTTTTTTAAATAATGATGTTTATCCCGATATGATTATCGGAAATGAACGTGGAGGATTGAGCTTTTTTTACGGGAAAGAAGGGACAGCACCTAATGCTATTGTGGAGAATGAATTTCATTCCAACTGGCGAATCTATCCCAACCCAACGAATGAATTATTTTATATTTCCGGAAACGATAAAAACATAAAGGGAACGTTAACGATATACAATTCTTTGGGACAGATTGCTTTTTCTGATGCTACAAAGATTCCTCCGTCTGTATCCACCGGAGATTGGGAAAAAGGTTTTTATTTAGTGGTGATAAAGACTTCATCGGGAACAGAAGTGAAGAAATTACTTAAATACTAATTCTGCTTTGACTACTACTCATCCGGTTGTTATTTTTGACGGAGATTGCTCTTTTTGTAATCGTTCGGTGGTTTTTCTGCTTCGAAACGACAGGACGAAGTCAATTCGTGTTTGTGCAAGTAATGGTTCTTCTGCAAAAAGATTAATTCAACAATACGGTATTACGGAAGATTTATCCAAAACTATTGTTTACGTGAATAACAACAAAGTGTATTACCGTTCTTCAGCAGTTTTACACCTTTGTAAAAAAATGAAAGGAGCCTATCCTCTTGCTTTCTTGTTTGTCGTTATTCCTTCTTTTGTAAGAGATATTGTTTATAATTTTATCGAAAAACATCGTAAGAAAATCATTAAAAAAGAATATACTTGTGCTAACGTTACGTCAAAGTTTAGAAATAGAATACTTGATTAGTGCGTTAAGGATTGGTATCCCTAACACGAGCAAAATAGACAGTATAAAGTGTTTTTTGATTCCTTATTCGTCTTCATAAAAATTTTCCATAGCGGGTGCAAAATTTTTATTCATCGTCTAAGAAACCAAAAATTCACTTTCTATGTACTCATTATACTCGCGTTAGGGATTGGTATCCCTAACCTGTGTAAAATGAGCACCATAAAATGTTTTTATTTCCTTTATACTTCTTCAAAAAATATTTCCATAGCGGGTGCTATGCAAAGATTTTTTTCATCGTCTAAAGAAACTAAAACTCATTTTCTT
>JALTUD010000430.1 GCA_027047735.1 Flavobacteriales bacterium
TAATCGTATTCCTGAACATAAAGCAAATAAATTATCGGAATTATTACCTCAAAATTGGAAAGAAATTAATAATGTATGACATGTACTTTGCCGTACGCTTACTGTAAAATTTTGTGGTAACCCGTTACAACAAAAATTTTATGCCTAAGTCTTGAAAAAAATAAATTCTTCAAATTCTCCATAAAGTTCATTGCATTGAGCATAGCCCCAACTATGGAAAATAATTTTGAAGAAGGATAAGGAAAATAAAAACGCTTTATGCTTTCTATTTTATTCATGTTAGGGATACCAATCCCTAACGCATAAAGAACGTGTATAGATTTGGGGAGAGTAATACAAGATATTAACAAAATATTAACAAGCTGAAAATAAGCTGGTTTAATACTATGTTGAATATTTTTCATAAAATGAACTAAGGTTTATTAACAAAAAGTAATAGTTTTCAACAAAAACTAAATAAAGTTATGCAAAACCCTTGACTGGCGTGGGATTACGTATATATTTGAATCAACAAATTAATTATTAACCCATAAAAATTTAATTATGAACAAATCAGAATTAGTAGATGCAATCGCAGCTGACTCAGGATTAAGTAAAGCAGATGCTCAAAGAGCAGTAAGCAGTTTTGTAACAGTTGTAGGTGACGCTTTAAAAAAAGATGACCGTGTTGCATTAGTAGGTTTCGGATCTTTCTCAATCACTAAAAGAGCAGAAAGAAAAGGACGTAATCCTCAAACCGGAAAAGAAATTACTATCAAAGCTAAAAACGTAGTAAAATTTAAACCGGGTAGTGATTTAGATTCTAAAGTAAACTAATTTTGTTTTAACAAACAATTTTCTTAAAAAGCTCGTAGATTTCTACGGGCTTTTTTTGTGGACTATTTTATCTAAAATTTATTATGTGTTTCAACAACTTCAATATCTTTGCATCTAAAACACGGAACATCTGTTCTTTTAATACCTTTTCTCAGTTCTTGGTATTTATTTGTATAAACAAACACACGTGAAGCATTTATTTTATCTAAACAAATACTTATGGAAGTACAAAGGACGATTGTTTTTAGGAACGTTGTTCATCATAGCTTCCAATGCTTTTGGTGCTTATATGCCAAGTGTTGTCAATCAAGCTACCGATAAGATTGTTGAGTATGCAAATAACGAACATCTTTCTAAAGAAATAATCTTTAATTTAGCTTTAAAATTAGCAGGACTTTATTTTTTGCTTTCCTTTATGAAAGGCGTTTTTTTATTTTTTACGCGTCAAACGATCATCATCATGTCAAGATTGATTGAATACGACCTGAAAAATGAAATTTACGATAAATACCAATCCCTGGATATGTCCTTTTATAGAAAGAATAGGACAGGAGATATAATGAATAGAATCAGTGAAGATGTTAGTCGGGTAAGGATGTATTTAGGTCCCGGAATAATGTACACCATCAACCTTGTCGTATTGTTTGTTTTCGTGATTAGTTTTATGCTGAGCATCAATGTCAAACTAACATTATACGCTTTAATGCCCTTACCATTGATGTCTTTTCTGGTATATAAGGTAAGTAGTATTATCAATCAAAAAAGTGAAGAAGTACAGCGTTCCCAATCGTGGTTATCTTCATTTGTTCAGGAAACATTATCGGGAATTAGGGTGTTAAAAGCGTATAACCGAAGCGATTATTTCGTTGATAAATTTAAAGACGAAACGTATGCGTATCAGTTGGCAAACCTAAGTCTGGCAAGAACCAATGCTTTCTTTATGCCGGTGATTATTTTTCTGATTGGGGTTAGTACAATTTTTACGATTTATATCGGAGGAGTAGAAGCTATAGATGGGGTAATTGATATTGGAGATATACTTCAGTTTGTTATCTATGTAAATATGTTGACCTGGCCTTTTGCTTCAGTAGGATGGGTTACCTCATTGGTGCAGAGAGCAGCTGCTTCGCAAAAGCGATTGAATGAGTTTTTGCACGAAGACAGTAAAATAAATCAAATTGTAAATCCTATACAAAAAATCAAAGGTGATATTGAATTTAGAAACGTTACATTCATATATCCGGAAAGTGGGATAAAAGCTCTGGAAAACGTCAGTTTTACTATAAAAGAAGGCGAAACCATAGGTGTAACAGGACGAACAGGAAGCGGAAAATCAACCTTAGCCCGATTAATTTGCCGCTTGTATGACGTTACAGAAGGTGAAATTTTAATTGACGGAATTAATATTAAACAATACGATTTATCAGCTCTTCGATCTGCTTTCGGATATGTTCCTCAAGAAGTATTTTTATTTTCCGATACAATAAGAAATAATATAGCCTTCGGGTATAAAACCGAAAGCCCTGATGATTCCAAAATTATTCAAGCTGCAAAAGATGCTGATATTTACGAAAATATTATGCGTTTTAACAAAGGTTTTGATACAGAAATAGGAGAGAGGGGAGTTACCTTATCGGGAGGACAAAAACAACGCTTATCAATAGCACGGGCAATTATCAAAGAGCCTGATTATATGATTTTTGATGATTGTTTATCCGCGGTGGATACCCATACAGAAGAAGTAATTCTAAATAATCTATCTAATATAATGAAAGGGAAGACGGCTTTATTAATGGGGCATCGTATAGCAACATTGATTCATTCGGATAGAATACTATTATTTGAAAAGGGAAAATTAATAGAACAAGGGACGCACAGCGATTTGTTAATAAAAAATGGAATGTATAACATGCTATATAGTAGGCAATTAATAGAAGAAGATGAAAATACAAGGAGGAAAATTTGATTTACACAAAGAATAGCTTAATTTTGCACCTTGTTAATTTATCGGCAAGAGTCGATTTAATAAATAAATATAATGGATATTTTTGAAAGAATAGCAGGAAACAAAGGACCTCTAGGGCAACATGCTGAAGGTTCTCATGGGTATTTTACCTTTCCAAAATTAGAAGGAGAAATTGCTCCTAGAATGATGTTTCAAGGAAAAGAAGTTTTAACTTGGAGTATCAATAATTATTTAGGTTTATCGAACTTACCGGAGGTAAGAGAAGTAGATGCACAAGCGGCAAAAGATTGGGGATTAGGTTACCCAATGGGAGCTCGAATGATGTCAGGACAAACTTCACAACACGAAGAATTAGAAAATCAGATAGCTGACTTTATGGAAAAAGAAGCATGCTATTTATTAAACTTCGGTTACCAAGGATTTATGTCTATTGTTGATGCTTTAGTATCACGAAATGATGTCATTGTGTATGATAGTGAATGTCATGCTTGTTTGGTGGATGGTGTACGCTTACACCAAGGAAAACGTTTTGTTTATCCGCATAATGATATAGATAAATGTAGAAAGCAATTAGATAGAGCTACTAAAATTGCAGAAGAAACAGGTGGAGGAATCTTATTGATTACCGAAGGAGTTTTCGGTATGAGTGGAGATCAAGGAAAGATAAAAGATATCGTTGATTTACGTAAAAAAGAGGGATATAATTTTAGACTTGTAGTGGACGATGCCCATGGATTTGGTACGTTGGGAGAGAAAGGACAAGGTGCAGGAGAAGCTCAAGGAGTTCACGATGAAATCGATGTGCTTTTAGGTACATTTGCTAAATCAATGGCTAGCATTGGAGCTTACGTTTGTAGCACAAAAGATGTAATTGATTATCTTTCTTACAATATGCGTTCTCAGGTTTTCGCTAAATCGTTGCCTATGCCGTTGGTAATTGGTGCTATGAAGCGTTTAGAGTTGTTAAAAGGAGAAAAACAAAGAGGAAAATTGTGGGAAATTGCAAATGCTTTGCAAAAAGGATTAAAAGACGCAGGTTTCAATTTAGGTAATACAAATTCGTGTGTAACTCCGGTAATGCTAAGCGGAACTTTAGGTGAAGCCACCCGTTTAACACACGATTTAAGAGAAAATTATGGTATTTTTACTTCAATTGTAGTATATCCGGTTGTTCCTAAAGGAATGATATTATTACGTTTGATACCTACAGCTGCTCATAGTTTAGAAGATGTTGATTATACAATCGAAACCTTCAAAAAAATTAAAGTAAAATTGGATGCAGGCGAGTACCACTCTGAAGAGTTGTTAAATGCTAATGCTTAGGTAATACCTAAATTATAGATTCTTAAACTCCCTTCTAATTTTCTTTAGAAGGGAGTTTTTTGTTTTTAACAATTGTTAGCAAAAATATCACTTATCTTGCAGACGATATCTAAAACTTTGCAAAATGAAACAAAAAAGAATTATAACAATAGTAGTAGTATTCATAGGAGCTATGCTCTTTGGTTTTACAAAAAAAGAAAATCAAAAAGAAACCAAAAAGGCAAAAGTCAATAATATTAAGGGGGAGTTAAATCAAAAACAAGCAAATTTACCTTTCAGCTTCCAAGGATTAGATTATTTCTATTTCGCTGTGGATAATATCATAAGCGACAAACAGTCGGAAAAAGTATATTTTTCAAGCGAAAGAAAAGTAAGTGGAGCATCATTTGTTTCGGAGGGAGCAAGAAGTATAACTTGCGATATAGATAATCTTTTAATTCGACCCAATGATTCTTCTGTTTTTCATCTACTCAGTGAAAACCCTATCAAAATTTACAGTATAAACTATCTATACGAGTTAGATACTTTGTATAACATACAGCAGTTGGTATTCAGAATGGTTGATACAGATGATAATAATGATAATATTTTAGATAGACACGATATAGAAAGTCTATATCTTTCAAACGGAAATGGAGAAAACCTGACTAAAATTTCTCCACAAAAAGAAGATTTGTTGGATTGGAAAGCTGAACAACAATTCGGTCTTCTCTATTTTAGAACAAGAGAAGACTCAAATAAAGATGGAAAATTCGATACTGATGATAAAGTCAACTTGTATGAATATGATTTCATTCATACCAAGATAGTAAAGAAGATAATATAACGAATTTACCTTGAAAAGTAATATTCGAATTAAGGAACAATAGTGAAATTCCGAACTTCCCCCGAGCAAGAAAACCACCCCATAGCATTATTATTAATATTAGAAGGAATATTAGCAGGAGGAGCGTCAAAAATACCACCCGTATATTCCGTTTGTTGCAAAATAGCTTGGTAATTATCGTAGGTTTCTTTTGAAATTCGATGTTGAGCAACCATTAC
>JALTUD010000431.1 GCA_027047735.1 Flavobacteriales bacterium
TAAGAAACCAAAAATTCACTTTCTATTCGCCAATTTCACTCGCGTTAGGGATAGAACGGCGTGTTTGAACTCCTTTTGTGTTGTTGCACTTATGCAACACAAAAGAGTGAGTAGTGATAGCCCGACCATTACGGCGTTAAAAAGTGGTGTAGTGCAACGAAACTGCTTTTTTATGCTGTAATGGGAACGCCCAAATCATTTTTTTAATTCATAAATAATAGTTTTACAGCTAATTTTTCAGATGCGTCTTGTGCGGTTACAAAAACGTAGTAAATTCCGGTGGCTACACGTTCTCCGTACATGGTTTTGCCGTCCCAAATGGCTTGTCCGCCTAATGAGGTGGTGGAATAAACTAAATTTCCGTTGGCATCGGTTATTTTTACATCGGTGTTTTCGGTTAGTCCTTTTATGGCTATTTTTCCGTCATAATTTGGTCTTACTGGATTGGGATAGGCATATACATCGGTGAATTGTTTGCCGGGTTCCGTGGCTTCGCTTTTGTATGCCATGATACCTTTTTCGGTGCCCACATAGACTTCTCCTGTATTGGGATTTATAGCCAATGAACTGACTTTATTGGTGAATATAGGGCTGTTTTCTTCGGTGAATCCGTGTATCATCTTTGTTCCGTCTGCGGATATGAGAAACAAGCCTCCGCCTTCGGTTGCAAACCATTTTCTGTTGGCTCCGTCTATTCGTATTTCGTTGATGTCTTCTGTTCCCAACAGTACTTGCAATACGCCTTCGTCGTCTATCAAAACTTCTTGTGCGTCAAAATCTCCTCCTTCAAAGATATTTCGAGGGCTGTAAATAACTACAGGGCCTTGTTCTGTTCCTATCCAAATTTGCCCTTGTTTGTCTTCTGCTATGCAGTTGACGATATCGTAAGGCAATTTGCCTTGTCCTTCTACGGTGGTTAATACTTTGTAAGTATCGTCGGATTCGTCTAAAGGGGTTTTGTTATAATCGTACACCATTATTCCTACTCCTGCAGCTGTCATCCAAATGTATCCGTTTGTTTCGTCTATATATAAATCGGTGCAGGTTTTGTTCTTAATTTGCGATGCTCCGGAAAAAGATTTCCATTGTCCGTCTTTTGTATAAACAGAAAGCGGTTTATTGACAAAGGAATTTGCTACCCAAAGATTACCGTTGTCGTCCATTGCTGTTCCTGCTACGCAAACTTTTGAAGAATCATCTAACCTTCGTTGCAGGGTTGAATTGTACCATGTATGTCTTTTTAGTAATTCTCCGTCTTTAAACTCCAATACTCCTCCTTTAAATGAACTGACAAAAATATGTTGGTTATCTTTCTTATCAACAGTTACATACACGCAATCAAAGACGGAATCTACGTTATTCATTTCCGGTGTGTTTAATCCGTTGAAAAAACTCCAGGTTTCTTGATTATAATGATATACACCGTTCATATTCCAAGTGCTGTTCCATGCTGTCCCTTCTGTTCGTCCGGCTGCTACCCATAAGTCATCTCCGTTAGTTGTCATATAGAAAGCATCGTTGAAATAAGGTCCTTCTATAGTGTATTTTTTGTAATTGAAATTATCTCTTGATTTTACCATTCCTTGATTTCTGTCGCCTATCCAATAATTATCACCGTCCCAAATACAATCGTTAGGTGAGATTAGGGCAGTATTGCTATAAGTATATAAAAAATCTTTTTGCTGAAAATTGTTATCTACGACAATAACGCCTCTTTCGGACGAAATAATCAAATCGTTCCCCTTTGGTTTAAAGGCATAATAATCGTTGTGAGTTAATTGTGTTACCTTTTGAGTTATACCGTTTTTGTAGTAATAAAGTGTATCGGTTAAATAACCTGTATATTTTGCATTGAGCAGTATTCCTTGATTAAATGAAGATGCTAAATTATAATTGAGTTGAGGTATTGCTGTGGCTAATTGCCAAACAGAAGGATTGGAAAGAAAAGAATTATTCACATCAGTTTTAAAAACGCCATTATCGGTAATTGCAAATATTGAGTCATTCGCAATAGTAATATCGTTTACTTTAAGGTTATTTCCTCCGGATTGTATGTAATAGGTATCTTTAATTTCTTGGCGTTCAACATCTATCACTACAATACCAAAGCCACAGGCTAAATAGGTATATTTTCCTTCGGAGTGTAAAGCGTATATCTGCTTATCGCCTATTATATTGCTAACCTTAATACCGGAAAGATTGGTAATTTCTCCGTTTTTTATCAAATCAATATTTCCGGATTGGTAACCGATGACAATGGTTTGTTCTTGCGGGTTAACATCCATTACATTAATTCCCAAATCGGAAAGAGCGTTAATTTTATTATAACGTTCTATACTGTTGTCCTTATTTACATAGTAAACGGCAAAAGGGGTTGCGGCATAATAAATGCCATTTGCTTCCGCTACATGAATCACATTTCTATAAGGCAAGTATTCTTTCCATGTTCCTATCTCAAAACCTTGTGAAAAAATAGAAAGACTTTGAAATAATAGCAGAATGCTGAACTGTATATTTTTACTCATACGACGTAGAACGGACATTTTTGCTAATTATTATCCTATCACTTGTAACTTAGCGTATTTTAATAATAATTGTTTTTGTCCTGCATTTGGAAAAAATACAGTTGCTTTTTGGTTCGGTGAATCTCCTTCTATATTTAACACCTTTCCTTTTCCGAATCGTTCGTGCATCACTTCTGCCCCAACGCTTATTTTTGATGAAGGTGTACCTTTTGACGGTGCAGCATCGGTATTAGAAACTTTCTTTAGGTTACGTCCACCGAAAGACGGTTTTGCCGGTGCAGAATTTTGTGAAGAAACCGTTCTTTTACTAAACTTATTTCCAAATTGTTTAGGACGAGAACCAAAACCTGTTTGTTCTTCTGCCTGTACAAATCTATCTTGCGGTAATTCTAAAAATTCAGGATTAATTTCTTCAATAAAACGACTGGGCTCGCACGAAATTAAATCCCCCCAACGATAACGACTCATAGCATAGCTGAGTGTACATCTCTTTTCGGCTCGTGTAACCGCTACATAAAACAACCTTCGTTCTTCCTCTAAATCCGAACGGCTATTTAACGACATTTGCGAAGGGAATAGATTTTCTTCCATTCCCACAATGTAAACATAAGGAAACTCTAACCCCTTAGAAGCGTGAATGGTCATTAACGTTACCTTATCGTTATCCTCCTCATTTTCGTTATCAGCATCAGTCAATAAAGCTACATCCAATAAAAAATCTGTTAAAAATACCTCTTCACCATTTTCTTTGGCTTTTTCGGTAAACTCTTTTATTCCGTTTTGAAGTTCTTGAATATTTTCATAGCGGGCTACACCCTCAGGTGTTTTATCGGCATGAAGTATTTTTGCCATTCCACTATTTTGAGCAATTTCCTTCGCTAAATCATAAGCAGAAAGCGTATCTAATTTTGTAGCAAAACTTTTAATCATGGTCGTAAATTGCATGATTTTTTTTGCCGTTCCCGTATTGATTTCCGTGTTGTATTTAGGTAAATTAGAAAGCACTTCCCATAATGTAACCCCCTGCTCTCTGGCAACCACAGTAGCTTTATCTAAACTCCCTTGCCCAATTCCCCGTTTGGGATAATTCACTACTCTTTTTAGAGCTTCTTCATCATTATGATTTGCTGTTAACCTAAAATAAGCTATCAAATCCTTGACTTCTTTTCTTTGGTAAAAAGATAAACCGCCGTAGATTTTATAGGCTATATTTCTTTTTCTCAACGCCTCCTCCATAGAACGGGATTGAGCATTGGTACGGTAGAGAATGGCAAAATCCAAATTATCTGCTTGTTCATTTTGTTTAGTTTCAAAAATATCACGTGCTACAAAACGACCTTCTTCATTGTCTGAAAAAGTTTTAATTACTCGAATTTTTTCTCCTTCAGGATTAACTGTCCAGACATTCTTTTTGATTTGTTTTTTGTTTTTTTCAATAACGCTGTTTGCTGCGTTTACGATTACTTTCGTAGAACGGTAATTTTGCTCTAATTTAAAAAGTTTATAATTCGGATAATCTTTTTTAAAATTGAGAATATTTTGAATGTCTGCTCCCCTAAACGCATAAATACTCTGAGCATCATCACCCACTACACAAAGATTGTTATACTTTGCCGCTAAACGTTTTACGATTAAGTACTGGGAATAATTGGTGTCTTGGTACTCATCTACCAAAATATATTTGAATTTTTCTTGGTATTTTTCTAAAACATCCGGAAAATTTTTGAGTAGTACATTTGTCTTAAACAACAAATCGTCAAAATCCATTGCCCCGGATTTAAAACATCTTTTTGCATACTCTACGTACACTTCGCCCATTCTCTTTCTCCCGTTTGAGCGGTCATCGGCTTGAATTTCCGTATTTTGCAAATATGCCTGAGGTGAAATCAGATTATTTTTTGCCATTGATATTCGAGAACCTACGAGTGCGGGTTTATACAATTTATCGTCTAGTCCCAATTCCTTAACAATGGTTTTAATCAAACTGCGAGAATCTTGCGTGTCGTAAATAGTAAAATTACTCGGATAGCCGATGCGGTCACTTTCTGCCCTTAGAATACGAGCAAAAACAGAGTGAAAAGTACCCGACCAAACATTTCTGGCTTGTCCGTCCCCTAACATTTTAGAGATACGCTCTTTCATTTCTTTTGCCGCTTTATTGGTAAATGTAAGCGACAAAATATTAAAAGGGTCTATTCCTTTATCTATCATATTAGCAATACGATAGGTAAGTACTCTTGTTTTACCGGAACCTGCACCGGCAATCACCATCATAGGTCCATCAATGTTTTCGGCTGCGGCTCTTTGTGGTTCGTTTAATTCATCTAAATAACTCATACCACAAAAATAAGGATAAAGAAAATGGTTTTCTTTTTTTGGCGTAGAAAAAGTTTTGAACGAAAAAAAGTATTATTGATTCCCCTTCTTATACAACACCGGATTTAAGCTATCATCATTATACATTTTCATTTGTCGATAAACTTTAATTCTCTTCTCTCCGGATTTAATTTCCTCTAACAATCTATCGAAAGAAGCCGAAAGGTCTTGCTCTTGCTCTTTTAAAATATCCAGCTTATGTTGACACTGAATCTTATGATCCTCCGTAGCATTTTCACGATTCACCTGCTCTTGCATATGGTAAATTTTAAGACAAAGTATAGACAATCTGTCCACTACCCACGCCGGACTTTCCGTATTGAGTAAAGCTCCCTCTTTGTAGGTTACATCCTTAAACAAATCAATGTAATAATCATCAATTTTTTCTACCAAATCGGTTCTATGTTGATTTGATTTATCTATTTTCCGTTTTAACTCCATTCCATACTCAGGGTCAATATTCGGATCTCTTACAATATCTTCATAGTGCCACTGCACGGTATCTACCCAATTTTTAAGGTACATTAAATGCTCAATAGTTCCTTTCTCAAAAGGATTGGAAACAGGCGTATTAATATCATCTTTAATATGATAATCCTCAATAGAACGGTTAAAAATAGTGATACATTCCTTAGACTTCATAAAATGTTTACTTTTTGTCTTTATAAAAAATAGATTCCAATTCCGAAGCCTCTTTCGGGTCTAACCTTCCCGCCAACACCAAACTCAATTGTCTGCGTTGAAGAGCCGAAGCATATCTTCTTTTTTCCTCTTCCGTTTCAGGAATCAATTCCGGAATACTAATAGGATTTCTATGTTGATCGATAGCAACAAAAATAAAAATTGCCTCGTTACTTTTTTTCCTTTTCCCCATAGAATCTTCTACAAACACCTCTACAAATATCTCCATAGAAGTAGTAAAAGCTCGAGAAACTTTTGCCTCTAAGGTAACATAATCCCCTGCCAAAATAGGTTGGTCAAACGAAACATTATTAATCGAAGCCGTTACCACCACCCTTCCGCAGTGTCGATACGCCGAAATACTAGCCACTTCATCCATCCACGCCAACAAACTACCACCAAACAAGGTATCCAAAGCATTCGTATCATTAGGCATTACTTGCTTCGTTTGAATAGCAAGCGTTTCTTTAGCAGTTTTAACAAACATATTTTTATTTTAATAGTTAACCTTAAATCCGCAAGTTAATACCAAAAATTGTTAATTGCTGATTTTGGGTCTAATTTTCGTTAAATTTCAAGAATTTTCTTTAGTTCTGTTTGGTTTTTATCAGCTTATTAATCATTGCTATTTATTTTTTGAAGAATCTATATAGTTTTTTTATAAATTATATTTTTGAAAAACCGTAAACACGTAACATACTGACATACAATGGTGTATATATTTAAACCAAGCGTAATTATCCTAATACTATGTTTAGAAGATGTCATTTTCTAAATCAAGAGTTCCTCATAAGGTTGTTTTGTATAAAGTTTTAGTATCCATCTTCTACCTTGGTAGACCCATTTTCCTGCAACACTTATAAATCTAAAAATAAATCTTTTAAGGCGTGTATTTGTCTTAATATTCTTAAATGTTTTTGCTACTTGAGCAACAAAATAGCTGTAAAAATTCTTAATCATTGCTGTAATTATCATAAAGCTATTGTTTTGGTTCAAAAACGAAAAAGGCATTCGCTTCCACCCAAAATCATTATTCATCACATCAAAGATTTTTTCGCTTGCCCCCCTATTATTGTAATATTCAATAATTTGCTTTTCTGTGCTTTCCCAATCATTGGTTAGTATTGTACGATATTTAAAAGTGTCTTGAGTAAAGGCATCTAACTGATTATTAGATGTATTTTCTCTCATTATAACCAATCTATATTTTTTATCTTCATTAAATTGTGTGAATAATATGGAGGCAACTTGATACGTTTGATAATTTAATTCAATCTTTTCCCATTCCTCTATCTGTAGTATTTGTTCGAAAACAGAATTACTTTTATTTGCCCTAATGTAAAATAATTTACTGTTTTCATCAACTACGTCGATAATTTCTCTGGAGTAAGAACCTGCATCCATTCTTGAGCGATTAATGGAAATTCCTTGAGATTTTAGTAATTCAAAAGCATTTTTTAGTGTGTCCGCCTGTTTAAATTTTACGTTGGCGTTGCCATCACGATTCTCGATATAGACAATATTATTCCCTATGGTTGCAACTCCTGGGAAATAACCTTTGTTCTTTTTGTAAGTTTGTTTTGCATCGTATTTTTTATTGGCTGTAATTTGATTGTCGTAATCAAAATCATAACACTTCCCTACTTCTAATTGATTCGTTAAGAGTAATGATTTGAGATTAAGTAAATTAAGATTTTTGTTGATGTTAAAATTATAAGACAATCCTGCTTTTGATTCATAAGATGTATTTTCTGTACTTAACTCTTTCAGTCCCCTTAAAACAGTGTCTGGACTTGGAACATTGTTGTTGGGTATATCTTTTAAATGTGCCTTTAGATGAGTTCCTATATCCTCTATGACATCGCCTCCACTTAAAAAAACATTGGTCATATTTCTGATAATATCGCTATAGGAATATCCTGCATATTTTACCCTTGATCCAAGTTCATTGTCTATCAATTGACTTAGACCGATTTTGTTAAATGTATAATTTACAAAAGAAACTCCTGCAAATGAACTTACTGTGTTAGTATATTTTTGTATTTTCACGTCTGTAAATATTTATTACCCTTTTTATTTCTTAACACTAAAATAAGTGAAAAATATTTACTTGACAAACACTGTGTATTATTTTAATACACAGTTGTTTGTCTTAATTTGTTAATAAAGTTTTGCGGATTTAAGGGTTAATACGCACAAAAGTACACAAATATATGAACAGAAATCCTTTTAAACAGATTTTGGGCGTTCCCCTCATTTGCAAAAGAAGCATATCGCTACCGCGAAACGCTTCTTTTGCAAATGAGGGTCGGGCTATCCACTATATCTTTTGCCCTCCAAAAGGAGGGAGGGCAAAAGGATGCCGTTTCTATCCCTAACGCGGACGAAATTGGCGGATAGAAAGTGAATTTTATGAAGACGTATAAGGTAAATAAAACCATTTTATTGTGCTCAGATGTTCCGTGTTAGGGATACGATCCCTAACGCGGGATGAAATAAGTGCAAGAAAGTGGAATTTGTAGTTCTCATTCATACTTAATACCATAAAAGTGATATTATTACATTCTATTTTAAATTCTTAAAAACCAATGTTTTGATTTTAAGTATATTTGTGAAAAATAAGCCAATACAAAATGCCTTTCAAACCCAATCTTAGAATAAGAATCTATATATCAATGCTTGCATTGATATTGATTTCTTTATTTATAATAGGAGGTACGACCATTTATTTTTTCAACAACCAAAACGAAAAATATCATTTAGGTAGATTGGTCAGAAAAGAAAAAACCATTCTAGCATCACTTCAATACTTTTTACAAGATTTTCATGTGGACGAAAACACCGATGTAGTCAGTAAAGAGTTTGAAAAGGAAATAAAGATGCTTTCCGACATTAATAAAGTCAAATTGAATGTCTTTAACACAAAAGGCGAAATATTAATGTCGAGTGATTATAATTATGAAGACCCTTATTTCTTTGAAAAAAAAATAGACCCGAAAATTTTAAAAGAAATACAAAAAACAAAAAAACGTAAAGTCTTTGAAGAAGGAAAAGACAACATATCTACTTATTCCTATATTTTTGATAAAGATGGTGATGAAATAGCTATTGTCAACATTCCCTACGATAAGAAAAAGATGCCGGTGAAAGATAATTTAAAACCATTCTTAAATGCCTTGATATGGGTATATGTTTTTTTACTTATCGGAGCAAGTATTATAGCTTTCTTTTTGTCAAATTACATTACAAAATCACTTAGAATCATTGCCGATAAAATGAAAGCAGTAAGTATAAATAAAAAAAATACGCCTTTGGAATGGGAAGCTAAAGACGAAATAGGAATGTTGGTAAATGAATACAATAATATGATTAAAACGTTGGAAGAAAGTGCCGAAAAACTTGCTAAAAATCAACGCGAATTAGCCTGGCGAGAAATGGCAAAACAAGTTGCTCATGAAATTAAGAATCCTTTAACTCCCATGAAATTAAGTGTACAACACTTAGAACGGTCATTAAAACCGAATGACCCTGATTACGAAAAAAAACTTTCTCTTTTTTCAAAAAAAATGGTACAACAAATTGATACGTTAACTTCAATAGCAAATGAATTTTCAAATTTTGCCAAGATGCCAAAGGTTACTATTGAACAGGTAGAATTGAATGAAATTATATTAAACACTATAGAGTTGTTTAAAGAAATAAACAACATAAAAATAAGCTATCACCCCACTATAAATAAAGCCTTTGTTTCCGGTGACCGTAAACAACTTACGCGTGTGTTTAATAACTTGATAAAAAATGCCATTCAAGCCATTCCTGATTCTATTAAAGGGGAAATAGAAATCGAGTTAGCGGAAAAACATGATAATTATCTTGTTTCTATCACTGATAACGGTACCGGTATTCCAAAAGAAGTGTTGGAAAAAATATTTGTACCAAATTTCACTACAAAATCAACAGGAACCGGTTTAGGATTAGCAATGGTAAAACAAATTATAGAAAATCATAAGGGTACGATTAGTTTTACAACTGAAGAAAATAAGGGAACTTCCTTTTTAGTTGTACTTCCAAAAGTTGAATTTATTTAAAGTAATAGAACTTTATTGGATATATTATGGTTGTTATTTTAAGTTGTTTTACCTTTGCGTAAAATTTATTATATAAATATATAGTTATGAAAAAGAAAATCTTATCGCTATCATTGATAGCAATGGTTGGTTTAGGAATAGTTGCAACCCCAAGTTGTAAGAAATATCCTGAAGGTCCAAGTTTGAGTATAAAGTCTAAAAAAGCTCGTTTGGCAGGAACTTGGAAAGAAAGTAAAGTAATAAAAGAAAACGGTGATGCCGGAACTCCTGATAATACTTATACACTTACTTTTACTAAAGATGGTAAAGTAACCGTAAAAACGGACGCTGGTATGTTGGGTACTTTAAGTGTTGATGGTACTTGGAAATTTGATAATAAAAAAGAAAATATCATCACTACTTACGGTAATTCAACATCACAACGTAAAATTATTGAATTAAAAAATAAAGAACTAGGGTTAGAAGATCCTAATGGTTATAAAACTTATTATACTAAACAATAAGTTGAAATAAGTATTTATAAATTAAAAAGCCTCGCAATTTAGTTATTGTGAGGCTTTTTTATGTTGATTTGTTTTTGTGTTTTATCTATTTTAGTTTATTTCACTGTATTATAAAATAAACTACTTTTTTTATACTTACCAATTGCGTTAGGGACTTATCCCTAACACGGAACATCTGAGCACAATAAAACGATTTTATTTTCCTTATACTTCTTCAAAATTATTTTCCATAGCTGGGGCTATGCAAAAGAATTTTTCATCGTCTAAGAAAAATAAACTCCGTTTTCTTTGCACTCACCTGTTCCGCGTTAGGGATAGAAACGGCATCCTTTTGGTGTGTTGCATATATGCACACCAAAAGATATAGTGGATAGCCCGACCTTTACGGCGTTAAAAAATAGCGTGGTTTTCACCACGCTATTTTTTTATGCCGTAAAGGGAACGCCCAAATCATCTTTATCAACCACTACACATTTCGCATCCGTCCGGATCATCTAATGAGCAAGCTATTTCTGCCTGTCTTTCTGCTTCAGTCTTTGCTTTTGGTGCTGCTAAGGCTGATTTATCTAAGGTAAATTTAATGGCATCGGTTGCCGCTTTTGTTCGTAGATAGTACATTCCGGTTTTTAGTCCGGCTTTCCATCCATAGAAATGCATCGATGTCAATTTGGCAAAATTTGCGTTTTCCATGAATATATTTAACGACTGTGATTGGTCGATAAATGCCCCACGGTCTGCTGCCATATCAATCAACGTTCTTTGTGGTATTTCCCACGCTGTTTTGTATAATTCTTTGATGTTATCCGGTATTTCATCTATGTTTTGAATAGAACCGTTTGCCGCCATCAATTTATTTTTAAGCGTATCGTTCCACAATCCTAATTTTACTAAATCTCTTAATAAATGCTTGTTAACGATGATAAATTCACCCGATAATACTCGTCTGGTATAGATGTTTGACGTATAAGGCTCAAAACATTCATTATTTCCTAAGATTTGTGCGGTTGACGCGGTTGGCATCGGTGCTAATAATAACGAATTTCTTACACCATGTTCCTTAATTTCTTCTCTTAAAATATCCCATTCCCAACGGTCGGAAGGTTGAACTCCCCACATATCGAATTGGAATATTCCTTGTGAGACAGGAGAACCTTCGTACGATGAATAAGGTCCGTTTTCTTTTGCTAAGTCTTTAGAAGCGGTTAAAGCAGCGTAATAAATAGTTTCAAAGACATCTTTGTTTAATTGTTTTGCTTCTGCCGAATCGAACGGATAACGCATCAAAATAAACGCATCTGCCAATCCTTGTACGCCTAATCCGATCGGACGATGACGCATATTAGAGTTTCTAGCTTCGGGTACCGGATAGTAATTTTCATCGATTACTTTGTCTAAATTCTTTGCTGCTCTGTATGATACTTCAAATAATTTATCGAAATCAAATTTTCCTTCATTTACGAATTTAGGAAGTGCGATAGATGCTAAATTACATACAGCCACTTCATCTTTATCGGTATATTCAATAATTTCCGTACAAAGATTTGATGATTTTATTGTTCCTAAATTCTTTTGGTTGGATTTGGAATTTGCTGCATCTTTATACAACATATAAGGCGTTCCGGTTTCTATTTGCGATTCGCATATTTTAAACCAAAGGTCTTGTGCTTTGATGGTTTTTCTTCCTTTGCCTTCTTTTTCGTACTTGGTATAAAGTGCTTCAAATTCTTCGCTATGAACATCTGATAAACCGGGACATTCGTGCGGACACATTAATGTCCACTCTTCATTTGCCTCTACCCTTTTCATAAACAAGTCCGGAATCCAAAGGGCATAGAATAAATCTCTTGCTCTTTGTTCTTCTTTTCCTGTATTTTTCTTTAAATCTAAAAAATCAAATACATCGGCGTGCCATGGTTCAAGATACACAGCAAAAGAACCTTTTCTCTTTCCACCACCTTGATCGACATAACGAGCTGTATCGTTAAATACACGCAACATAGGTACAATACCGTTTGATGTTCCGTTTGTTCCTTTTATATAAGAACCCGTGGCTCTAATATCATGAATTGAGATACCAATTCCTCCGGCAGATTGAGAAATTTGTGCCGTTTGTTTCAGTGTATCATAAATACCTTCTATGCTATCATCTTTTGTTTTAATCAGAAAACAAGACGACATTTGAGGTTTTGGTGTACCTGAATTGAATAAAGTTGGTGTTGCGTGAGTGAACCATCCTTCACTAAGGTAATTATACGTTTCTATTACGGAATCAATATCATTTTTATGAATACCTAAAGCAACACGCATCAACATTTGTTGCGGACGTTCGGCAATTTCACCGTTAATTCTCAATAAATAAGAACGCTCTAAGGTTTTAAAACCGAAATAATCGTATCTAAAATCTCTATCGTATATAATTGTAGAATCTAGAGTTTCTTTGTTTTCTTGTACAATTTTATACACATCATCCGCTATCAACGATGCATTTTCACCTGTTTTAGGGTCAATATAGTTGTATAAATCTTCTATTGTTTTAGAGAACGATTTGTGGGTATTTTTATGTAAGTTGGAAACGGCAATGCGGGAAGCCAATAAAGCGTAATCCGGGTGAGTGATAGTGTTGGTAGCGGCAACTTCCGCAGCCAAATTATCCAATTCACTTGTAGTTACACCATCATATAATCCTTCGATAACTCGCATAGCAACCTTTTCAGGAACAACTAATGGATTCAATCCGTAGCACAGTTTTTTTATACGAGCTGTAATTTTATCAAATTTTACGACTTCTTTTCTGCCGTCTCTTTTTAATACGTACATTATTGTTTATAGGGTTTATAATTAATATTTAAAAAATGATTGATTCAAAATGATTTAGAAATCAGCGTCTAAGCTGAACATATTATTGTTATCTCCACTGTTCTTTACACCTGCTTTTTGGTATTCCCCTACTCTCTTCTCAAAGAAATTTGTTTTTCCCTGCAAGTTAATCATATCCATAAAATCAAATGGATTAGCAACATTGTATTGTTTTTCAATACCATATTCTCCCAACAATCTATCTGCAACAAATTCTATGTATTGGCACATCAAATCAGCATTCATACCAATCAAACGAACCGGAAGACTCTCGGAAACAAATTCTTTTTCAATAGTAACAGCTTCAGTAATAATTTGGATAACCTCTTTCGAATCAAGCTTATTTACCAAGTGATTGTTGTATAACAAACAAGCAAAATCAGTATGTAAACCTTCATCTCTGGAAATTAATTCGTTAGAGAAAGTTAATCCCGGCATCAATCCTCTTTTCTTCAACCAAAAGATAGAACAAAACGAACCGGAGAAGAAAATACCTTCAACCGCAGAAAAAGCAACCAAACGCTGAGCAAAACTTCCATTTTCTATCCATTTAAGAGCCCATTCAGCTTTCTTTTTCACCGGTGGAAAAGTTTCAATAGCATTAAATAGGTAATCTTTTTCTTTAGAATCTTTTATATAAGTATCAATCAATAAAGAATATGTTTCAGAATGGACATTTTCCATCATTACTTGGAAACCATAGAAGAACTTAGCTTCCGTATATTGCACCTCATCCAAGAAATTTTCCGCTAAATTTTCATTCACAATACCATCAGACGCAGCAAAGAAAGCTAACACATGCTTAATAAAATAACGCTCATCATCATTTAATTTAGTTTCCCAATCGGTAATATCAGAAGCCAAATCCAACTCTTCAGCTGTCCAAATCATAGCTTGCTGAGTTTTGTACATTTGCCAAATATCCTCGTGTTGAATAGGAAATAATACAAAACGGTTAGGGTTTTCTTTTAAAATAGGTTCTTCCAAAGTTGTGTTTTCCGGTAAAACATTTGATAAATTAATATCATTTAATTCTTTGGTTGCTTTGGTTGCTTTTTCCATTGTACTTAAATTTTATATTTTCCTTGTTTATTCTAATCTTATTTATTTGGGCGTTCCCTAAAGGTCGGGCTATCCGCTATATCTTTTGCCCGCCATAAAGGCGAGCGGGCAAAAGGATGCCACTCCTATCCCTAACGCTCCTGCACACGTTCCCCCTTCAATTACCAATAATAAACCGGAATTTTTTCGGGACAACAAAAGTTGTAAAAAAACAATCGTAAATCAAGGGAAAACAATCCACATTTTGAGTAGTTATCAACAAGTGAATATAACCCCTTGAAAATCAGTATTACTAAACTTAACTAATTGTTTTTCAATTCGATATAAAATTAAAGAAGTTTATATACAAAGTCAATATATAGCCAATATCGTTATCAACACCGTATTGTAAAAAAAGAGTTGTAACCATAGAAAAAAGCCTTGTTCGGAACAAATTTACGGAGTGAAAAAATTATATATTTTTTACAATTCTTACATCCATACGTTAATACCAATTAAATATATACAAGAACCATAATTAAATAATAGAATCTGTATCATTATGCTTATTTTGTAACTTTGCTACCATAAAACAATATAGAATGAAAATAAGTGGTTTTACTTTTATAAAAAACGGAGATAAATTATATATACCAACAAAGGAATCTATACTTTCTATTCTTCCGATATGCGATGAATTTATAATAGCTTTAGGCGATTGCGATACCGACGATAATACCGAGGAAATAATTCATTCTATCAACTCACCGAAAATAAAAATAATAAGAACGGTATGGGATACAAACAAATTTCCAAAAAATACAGAGTTTGCCCACCAAACCGATATAGCAAAAAGCCATTGTACCGGCGATTGGTTATTTTATTTGCAGTGCGATGAAGCAATACACGAAAAAGATTTACCTACTATAAAACAAGCCTGCGAAAAAGAATTAAACAATAAAGAAGTAGATGGTTTTCTATTTAACTACCTGCATTTTTGGGGCGATTATAAGCACTACCACCGTTCGCACGCTTGGTACAATAAAGAAATACGAATCATAAGAAACGATACATCAATCCACTCATGGAAAGATGCACAAAGTTTTAGAAAATTTTCTAAATGGAACGACACATTTGAAGATTATCAAAAAAAGGAGGACAGTCAAAAATTAAAAGTTAAACAACTTGACGTATTTGTATATCATTACGGTTATGTTCGACCACCAAAACTAATGACTAAAAAACGAAAAGTAAGCTCAACAACCTATCACGGAAAAGAAGCGAAAGAAGCAAATACAATTCCAGATTATTATGACTATGGACCATTGAATAAATTAACAGAATTTAAAGGTAGTCATCCTGCAGTTATGAACGAGTGGATAAAAAAATTCGATTGGAAAGATCAACTTCAATACGAAGGAAAAAGAAATAAAAACAGACCTATTTTAAAACACGAAAAATTAAAATACAGAACACTATCGTGGATAGAGAATACTTTTCTAAACGGTAATCCAATCGGTGGATTTAAAAATTATATACTCTTAAAAAATTAAGTCTCTTCAGCTTTAGGTACATAAAATAATAAAACTAAA
>JALTUD010000432.1 GCA_027047735.1 Flavobacteriales bacterium
CGTCATCAAATCAATTATGATTCAGAGCGTAAATCTAAAGTTAAATCAATAACAAAAGACAGTTTTACGTTAGTGAAGATTGATGATTTTTTTCAAAGCGGAATGTCGCCTTCGGCACTCAATAACTATATGGAATGTCCGTTGGATTTTTACTATAAATATATTTTGAGAATAGCCGAGCAAGAAGAAGTGGAAGAAAGCATCGAAAGCAGTACACAAGGAACGATAACGCATAAAGTTTTGGAGAATTTGTATCGTACGCATTCCCCCATGATAACTACAGAAAGCATCGACAAGATGCTAAAGGAGTATGAACAAGAAACACAAAAGGAGTTTGATAAACATTTTCCGCAGAAAAACTATATGACAGGAAAGAATTTGCTGTCCTATTCCATGGTGCTGAAAAGCATACGCAAATTTCTTTTGCAAGAGCGTTATTTTATAGCTAAAAGAGGAGCAATTCATATATTGGATTTAGAAAAAAAGATGGAGTGCGAATTGGAAGTGGAAACAATTTTCGGAACCAAAACCGTAAAATTAAAAGGAAGTGCCGATAGAATAGATAAAGTAGGGAATACCGTTCGTATATTGGACTATAAAACAGGTTTTGTAGAGTCAAAAGACGTAGGAGCTGTTATCGATAAACTATTAAATGCTCCCAAAGCAAACCAATTGATGTTTTATGCGTATTTGTATTATAGAAATTATAAATCCACGGAAATAGAATCGGGAATCATATCATTAAGAAATCTTAATGCGGGAGTTCTTTCTCTCAAAGTAAAAGCTTATCCCCTTGACGGAGGAAGCCGGCCACAGGTGATTGAACTGACAGAAGATGTATTTTTGGAGTATGAAGAAATGCTAAAAGAGGTGATTCGTGAAATTTATTCAGTAGAATGTAAGTTTGAACACAATGAAAAAGCTAAATATTGCATAGTTTGTTGATTTTGCACCATATTTGTTTGTTAGAAATAAAAATAATAAAATGAAGAAGATAATTGTTGTAATATTAGTTTTGATGGTTGGTGTAATAACAGCACAAAACAGAACCGACAGTAAAGGGAAACAAGGTGTTTGGGTGGTAAAAGATGACCAAGGACACCTTCGTTATAAGGGGCAGTTTAAAGACAATCAACCGATTGGAAAATTCACGTATTATTATCCGACGGGAGAGCCTTCAAGTGTCATGAATTTTTCTAATGATGGACACAAAGCGGAGTGTAAAATGTATCATAAGAATGGAAATTTAATGGCGGTTGGACGTTATATCGATAGAAAAAAAGATAGTGTTTGGTGGTTTTTTAATGAAAACAAACAAGTGCTAAAAAAGGAAACCTATAAAAACGATAAGTTGGATGGAGAGGTGGTAACCTATTATCCCGCTAATCCCAAAGAAGAGAAAGTATTAAAATTTGAAGTTGTACATTGGAAAGACGGATTGTATCATGGCGAATGGACGCAATATTTTAAAGACGGGAAAGTAAAAGCTCACGGTTTTTATAAAAACGGATATTTAGACGGACAAGTAAAATGGTACTATCCATCAGGAGCTGTGGAAACAGTAGGTTGGTATAAGCATACGCTTAAAAACGGTTTTTGGAAAACATTTGAACCCGATGGTGAACTAAAATTAAAGGTTTATTATCTTAATGATAGAATTCTGGAAGGCGAGGAATTGGAAAAGTATTTGGAGAGAAAGAGGAATGAAAAAAAGAAAGAAGCAACTCAGGGCGTCAAGCAACCTTAAAAAAGGAAGTTTAATTAAAAGCACTAAATTTAGTGCTTTTTTTAGTTTAGATACAATAATTATTGTTTAATCTAAAAATAGTTCGTTAATTTGTTGGTTATCATTCAGATATACGATGAAAGTACGTAACATAAAAATAATAGTTTTATTAGCCTCCGTTATGATGGTATTGGTGGTGATAAATCAGTACTTTTGGGTAAAAAAAAATGTAGATTTTCAAGATAACCTTATTGAGATTCAAAAAAAGAATAATAGTCAATCGGAAAAGTTATTTGATACGCAAGTTACGTTGGCAATCATCAATGTTAGAGACCGTTTGCTTTCAATGAATAAGGAGTTGTCGGGCTTGGAATTGGAGCCGATTAAGAAAATTACCGAAAATTATTATGTAGCCAGTTTTTACGATACTATCAATCCGGATTTATTGAAGAATTTGCTTATAGAGCAATTTGAAAATTATAAGATTAATGAAGTTTTTGAATATGGAATTTATGACTGCTTTACGGATTCTATTATTTTTGATCAATATGTAGGATTAAGTCTGGAACAAAATAAAAAGGAAACGGCACCACCTCATTTGACAAAATGGAACCACGACGGGCATTATTTCGGTGTGTATTTCCCGTTTAAAAAGAAGAAAGAGCTTTTTAAAGGTGAGGCTTTCCCCAGAGGTTTAGTGTTTTCTTCCTTGGTTATCTTTTTTGCCATAATTATTTTTAGTTATGCGATTATGACAATTATCAAACAAGATAAATTATCTCAATTAAAAACAGATTTTGTCAATAATATGACGCATGAGCTAAAAACACCAATAGCTACCATCAAACTTTCCAGTGATGTTTTATTGAATAAGAATGTAACGTGTGATGCAGAGCGTATAAGCCGTTATGCGGGTATCATTAAATCGGAGAATGCCCGTCTCGAAGGTCAGGTTGAACGTGTATTACAAATGGCAAAACTGGAGCAAGAAAATATACCGTTGAGAAAAGATCCTATTCATTTGCATGAGATTTTAAAAAGAGCTTCTGAGGTGTATCGGCATAATGTGCTGGAGAAAGAAGGACTTATATCTTTAGAATTGGAGGCTGAAAACGATTTGATAATTGGCGACAAGGTGCATATTACGAATATTATCTATAATCTGATAGATAATGCGATAAAGTACACGCTTGGAAGTCCTTTTATTACCATTTCAACGTTGAGTAATGCCGGAAAGATTTTTATATCGATTGAAGACAACGGAATAGGAATAGATAAAAAAGATATTCCATATATTTTTGACCGTTTTTACCGTGTTAAGAGCGGAGACAAACACGATGTAAAAGGATTTGGAATTGGTTTATATTATGTTAAAAGTGTTGTCAAACAACACGGAGGAGATATAAAAGTAACGAGCAAGAAAGGAGAGGGTAGTAATTTTATTATTATTCTACCTTTGTCGGGGGAAAATTTTGCATAGCCGGGATTATGCAAAAGAATTTTTCATCGTCCAAGAAAACTAAATTTTGTTTTCTCTTTATTTACCTCGTTTGCGTTAGGGATTGTATCCCTAACACGAAATGAAAGTAAGTACATAAAGTGGTTTTGTCGCCCTCATACTTCTTCATATTTTATTTCCATAGCTGGGGCTATGCAAAGAAAATATTCATCGTCTGAGAACTACAAATTCCACTTTCTTGCACTTATTTCATTCCGCGTTAGGGATAGGAACGGCATCCTTTTGTCCTCCCTCATTTTGGAGGGCAAAAGATATAGCGGATAGCCCGACCATTACGGCGTTAAAAAGAGGTGTAGTACAACGAAACCTCTTTTTTATGCCGTAATGGGAACGCCCAAACCTTCTATCGGTTATACCTCATTCAACTGAAAAGTATAACTTTCCATAATTTGATTGCATAAGAGTTTTTTGCAAGCGGTATCTACTTTTTCGTTTGCAGTTTTTTCGTCTTCGGCATCTACTATAAGAGTGATGTGTTTTCCGATGCGTACATTAGAGATTTCGCTTAGACCGATGTTACCCATGTTTTGAGAAACGGCTTTTCCTTGTGGGTCTAAAAGTGCTTCTAAGGGCATAATGTCTATTTCTGCTTTGAACTTTTTCATAATTTGGTGTTGTTTTTTAGGTTGTTTATTACAGAGATGAGTAAATATATTATAATTATAGTAGGGATAGAGGCGTAAAAATAGCCTAATGTGGTAAAGGTAATTAATATGAATAGGGTAGTAAGAATGAAAGAAAAACGAAAGGTATTGTCTGACCACTTGAACGTTTTAAATTTGAGTGCCAACAACTCTATACGAGCATTGAGTAACAGACTAAAAACCAATGTAAGTAAAAGAACACAGGTAATAATTAGGTTAGTTGAGGTTGTTGTATCTGCGTATTCTTTATAAATAAGTGGCAAAGAAAGAAAAAATATAGAGTTTGCCGGTGTTGGCAGACCTATAAATTTATCCGATTGATTTTCATCGACATTAAATCGAGCCAAACGAACGGCGGAAAGAAGTGGGATTAAAAAAGCAAAATAGGGTAGAAGAGAGGCTTCGGAAGTGAGTTCTCGTAGAAAACTGTAAGTAATCACACCCGGAGCAACGCCAAAAGTTACCATATCGGCAAGCGAATCTAATTCTTTGCCTATAACGTTGCTTACTGACAATAGTCGAGCACTAAAGCCGTCAAAGAAATCGAAAGTTGCTCCTAGTATAATAAAACTCCCCGCCCAAAAATATTGGTGATAAAAAGCTTGTTCTATCGCCAAAATGCCACAAAATAAATTGCTGAGTGTAATGATATTCGGAATATGTCTCTTTATATTCATATTTCTGCAAAAAAACAAAAAAAAGAACAGTTAAAAATACCGTTATTGAAAACTTTCTGGTTTAGAGGATAACTATTTATGATTGGAACTTGATTTAAGTGTTAAAAATATCTTAATTTAGTAGTCCGAAAAAAAAGCTCTCAATGACAGAAGGTAATTATGTATTGGTAAATGGAGAATTGTTAGACGCTTCAGTTCCCTATTTGAAAGGAAATCGTTCTTTTCTTTATGGAGATGGTTTGTTTGAATCGATACGAATCATTAACGGTCAACCTTATAAATTGGAGAACCATATTATCCGGATAAAAGAAGGGGCAAAAGTTTTGGGGTATGCAATTCCCGAAGAATTTACAACGGCGTATTTTAAAGATCAAATAGTAAATTTATTAAAGCACAACAGCATACGAGCAGGAGGAAAGGTGCGTTTATGTCTGTTCAGAAATGATGGTGGCTTGTATAAACCTTCCAACAATACTGTTTCTTACTTGATAACTGCCGATTTGTTACCTTATAATTTATTTAAGCTGAATGAAGAAGGGCTTTTGCTGGATGTATTTTACGATATTTATAAAGACAA
>JALTUD010000433.1 GCA_027047735.1 Flavobacteriales bacterium
ATTGAAAATAAGGCTCCACCAAGCAAACGTTTCCCTCTGTATGCTAAAACAACTCCTGCCATTGTCGGGGGCATATAAGCTATAGCTATTGCTTTTGTGATGTGTCCCGCTTGTAGAATAATAAAGAAATAGCTGGAAAAACAAAAGGCTATTGCTCCCAGTATCGCCAGTCGATAGTCCACCTTAAAACTCAGTAGAAGAATATAAAATCCTATCATATAGATAAAAAGGTATCCTACGGGATTATAATTCCCCACCACCAAAAGTCGGTGAACGTATTTTGCCCAGTTGTTATAGTTGACGGAAATCATTGTTCCGGGCATACCTCCAAACATAGAGTTCGTCCACAGGGCTTCTTCTCCCGTATCATTCCTATAATCGGTTAATTCTTTTGAACCTCCCTTAGCGGTTTTAACATCGTGAGCTTTTAAAGCATACCCTTCAAGAGCAGGATGAAAATAAACTGATGCAATGGCAAAAAACAAAACCAAAGCTATTAAATGGGGTACTAGTGATTTAAAATCTATTCTCATGGATTAAGTTATTTAATTCGGTAAAGATAACCAACTTGTTTTTACTACAAACTATTTTCGGGAAGTTTGTTTTATTCGAGCTTATTTAGAGCTTTTGAACCCAAATGTTTTTCTTACGCCAACTCTAAACCATCTGCCCGGTTGAATTACATTTCCGTAATCTTGATATTTTATATCAAATACATTATTTAAACTCGCATAAACCAACCAATTTTTATTCTTCCAATTCAACCTTGCATCGACCAATGTAAAAGGTTGATAATCTCGAGGTGTTGTCGTTAACGTTACAGCATCATAATACAAAAACTGCCCTTCTCTTTGTTGGTAACGTACATTGTACCCCAAATAAAAAGACTTGTACAGTTTATGTTCAAGCATAAAAACAACTTTATTCTTTAAATAATCCAACACATAGTGCGATTGATAATCAGGACTGGAAGTTGTTTTGTTATTATATGCCCATTTTACAGATGCAGACTTAATCCAAGTCATTTTTTCCCAATTTGCCTGCTCCGGCGACACCGATACAGCAACATCAAAACCAACGGTTTCTACTTTTGTAACATTAATCGGTTGCCATTTTACCGAATCATTTTTTCGCACCCAATCAATGGTATTATCCGCCTTATTTGTAAAAATATTTGCTTTAACTTCCCAACCCTTGTTGGTATATTTAGACCCTCCTTGATAGGTTATTTGCGATTCGGGAACTAAATTAGGATTACCGATATTGCCAGGACCTGCATAATACAAATCGGTAAACGTCGGCAAACGCATTCCCGTATTTATTCCCGCATACAACTGTACCTTTTTACTAACTCGATAATTCAAATCCACACCGGGAAAGAATG
>JALTUD010000434.1 GCA_027047735.1 Flavobacteriales bacterium
GTTTCCCTTGATTCCCCTACAAAAACCTGTTACCGACCTGTTACGGTAACAGGTTTTTGTATTTTTTTTTGTTGCCTCCCCCTTGTTATTACTTTTACTACGAAGAGGGCGGTGATGTCGATAATGGAGATTTCTATTGGGGCGTATTTTTGGAGGTTTTCGGGGAGGAGTACTACGTGGTTTGGGGAGCTACCTTTGTGTAGGTACTTGATGGTTTGGAGGTTCTCGGTAATGATAGCGTATATTTCTCTGGGGAAGAGGGTGTTGTGGCTGATGGTGTGCACTTGCTTGATGTCGAGCTTGTCGCCGTGGCGTATTTCGGGGTACATGCTGTCGCCGTAGGCTACGATGATGGCATTGCAACCTAAGTAGGTGAGATTGTAGGTGATGTACTCCGGATTGCCGTGATGCCCCAACAGTACTGCCTCAAACCCTGCCCTGAACTCTACATTATAAAAGGGGTCGCCCGGTATGTTCTGCTCTGCTCACACAAAAAGAGAAATTATCAATGATAGTTTCTCTTTTTTTTTGTTATATTTGGAAATACATTGTAGCGAAAGATATGAAGCCACCTTTATTAAAGTCGAAATTTTTTAAACTCAGAAAAACGAAGCAATTTCGTTTTCATCCGCTGTATTATGATGCGGATAAAGAGCGTTTGGAAGAACGCGAAGCAAGGATTAAAAAAGAATTGGAGCAAGAAAATAAAGATATGAGCCGTGAAGCGATTAGTATGCGAATAAGTTTTGCTCATAAACACGCTCAAAGAAGTGCTGCTAAAGACGAAAACCGTTCTACTATTCGATTTATTGTTATCCTTTTGATTTTATTGTATTTGTTTTATAAGATATTTATTAATTTAGACGGTATTCTTGCTGTGCTTTAAAGGGGGGCGGAATTTTTATATAAAGAACTAAAAATCACCTTATTAGCACTCATTCCGCTTGCGTTAGGGATTGTATCCCTAACACAGTTAACCTAAGCACAATAAAATGTTTTTAGTATCCTTATACTTATTAGAAGTTAATTACAATTTGTCTAGAAGTTAAAAATTAGTTATTTTCATTTCACTCGTCGTTATTTTTGCGAACCATAGCTACGGCTATGCTTCTTAAAAATGCCTAGATTGAAAAGAAAATAATCTAATTTCACTTTTATACACAAACTGTAAATAACTTCTTCATATTTTATTTCCGTAGCTGGGGCTATGCTCAATGCAATAAACTTTATGGAGAATTTGAAGAATTTATTTTTCTCAAGACTTAGGCGTAAAATTTTTGTTGTAACGAGTTACTACAAAATTTTACAACGACAGTATTGGGAAAAAGAAAGATTCAAAAATTCTTAAAGTTTGTTGTTTTGAGCATAAGCAAAGAAAATAT
>JALTUD010000435.1 GCA_027047735.1 Flavobacteriales bacterium
CTCCATCTCCGGCAAAAGCAGAAATAGAAAATAGTAGAAAAATTACGGGAACTAACGAAACTCCGGTTAATTTTCTTTTAAACCGTTTTAGTTTCTTTTTAGCCAGTCTAAAGGCAATGGCATTGGTTGTAATCTCTTGTTTTTTAGTGGGTTTTAATCTCATCTCATTTTTTTAGCGGGTGCAAAGGTACTCCATTTTTTTTCTAAACAAATTATTTTTGAAAAAAAATGCACCAACTAAAATGAAAGAAAGGTTATCCCTTAAATCCGCAAGTGAACTTCTATTCCAAAGCCAAACTCCGCATCATTATTGACAATGCTCGTTTTTCGATACTCACCGTAGCTATGGCTACGCTTGCGTGTCTCAAAACTGCACTTGACCAATAATAATACATATTTTGACTTTTCATAACGAAATCACTTGCGGATTTAAGGTATCTAAAAAAATAAAGAGAAAATCACTATCGACTATTTCTCTTTTCTTTTTCTTTCTTTTTTAGCTTTTATCATAATAACAGCTGTAACGAAGATAGGCATGAATACCAAGAAACCTAAAGTAAATAAGGCTGAATTAACAACAAGTGATGAGAGTAAGAATGTCATAATGTTTGGGTTATAAAATATAATTTTTCAAAAATAGAATAATAATAAATAAAAAAGAACTAATTTTATCATTCATATTTATGATAAAAGTCATACCTTAACCTTCTTAAGGTTGTAGAAAATTAAAATTGTTTGGATTGACAAACAACCTCTCTATTTTTTTTGCGTTAGGGATAGGAGTGGCATCCTTTTGGGTTGTTGCATATATGCAACCCAAAAGATATAACGGATAGCCCGACCATTACGGCGTTAAAAGCAGTGTAGTGCAACGAAACTGCTTTTTATGTCGTAATGGGAACGCCCAAATTATTAATAATAGTAAAGAACAAATTATGCTTAGAATTGTATTTTTTTCAGGATGGTTATTTACCGTACCTGCTATGGCTCAAAGTAATTTAGAACAACCTCATTTATCTTCCGAACATCGTATGTCGCAAGTGATAGAACAAGTGCTTAGAGATTTTGACCACAAGATTAATAGTGTTTTTATTGCGAGTTATAAGGATGGATTTTCTACCATTCGTAAAAATGTAACGTATCAAGGAACTAACGAGAAGAAATATGCAACAGATGTGGATTTTGAAAGTGGAGAGGAGTTTATAAAAGAAGTGGAGGGAAAATTTACTTTTGAGTTGGCGTATAAAACAGAGGGCGATGAAATTTACGGTAGAGAATTAAAGTCGGAGATGGTACGTCGTATTTTAAAAAACTTGCCGAAGGGTTTTGTTGCTTTGGAAGAAGATGGATATACTTTGATTAAGTTTGACCCGCAATA
>JALTUD010000436.1 GCA_027047735.1 Flavobacteriales bacterium
TTTTAAGCACTTGTATTTTTTTGCTTTTTACTTGTATGGGTTTTACTTCTTTTTCTTGTATGGTTTTGTTTCGCGGATAAACTAAAATGGGTGTGTATTTTAGTATTTCTTCGTAATTTTTCCATTTATGTAAAGAACGAAGATTGTCTTCTCCCATTATCAGTGCAAATTCTTTTTTCGGGTATTTTTCGCGAAGGTGAACCAAAGTGTTTACAGTATAGGAAGGTTGAGGTAAGTGAAACTCTATGTCAGATGCCCGGAATTTAGGGTTGTCATCTATGGCTTCTTTCACTAGGTTTAATCGATGGTGGTCGGCTAACAGTGTTGCTTTTTCCTTATGAGGATTGTGTGGGGATACAACAAACCATACTTCATCAAGTGGTGAAAATTCCACGAAATGATTGGCTATGATTAGGTGCCCGACGTGAATAGGATTGAATGTGCCGAAGTATAGTCCTATTCTTTTTGAATACACGCCGGGGTCTCCCCAAATGAGCCGGTTTACATCAATTGAAAAGTCTTCCATAGGATTATTTACAAACTTTTTTCAGCTGTGCTGTGATAGAAACTTCTACGTTTGGCCATAATTTACTTACACCATCTTCTCCGGTGTGTTTTTCTAAACATACTTCGTGTAGATTGTCTAGTGATTGGTGAGCGTTCCAGTCGTCAACGGTAAGTTCTGTTTTGAAAATTATTTTATTGTCTGCATCCATTTTCCAAGAAAAGTTATGGTCTTTTGTTACTCCATTCATTTCTATGGATACCACTGCAACTCCTTCGTTCTCTCCTTCTATGGATTTTACTTCTCCGGTGATAAATTCGGTATTTTCCATTGTGCCGAAGAAGTTGGTTTTTAATTTTACGTCTCTTCCTTCGTTTCCTGAATTTACGGATTGTGTAGAGATGCTGACTTTTGCTCCTTTAAATAGTTCTGCCGGTGTGTCGGCTTGTTCGGGTAGCGTTATTTCTACGTTATCAAAGACGCCTTTTACCGGTGTTTTTGCTGTGTGTTTGAATGATGTCCATTCGAGTTCTATCGAGTTTTTGTCTAAAGCTAATGAACAATGTTCTTTTTCTTCGTGTTTTTGTTCATGGGTTGCATGTTCTTGGTGTTCTTCGTGTGATTTTTCTTCGTTTCCACATGCGTTAAAGGCTACGATTGTTCCTGCTGTTAAAATACTGATAATTATCTTTTTCATATTTTTTTAATTTTAATTGTTATTGTTTTTATATGTTTTTTAGGGAACTAGGTTCAGTTTTCTTTGTTTCACCTGTTTCCCGCGTTAGGGATTGGTATCCCTAACCTGTATAAAAAGAGCACCATAAAATGTTTTTATTTCCTTTATACTTCTTCAAAAAATATTTCCATAGCGG
>JALTUD010000437.1 GCA_027047735.1 Flavobacteriales bacterium
TATCCGAAAAAAATGCACTTTTTCAAGTGTCTTTTTAATGAGGATTTGACCTCTAAAAGTAGCGTGAGGGAGCTACGATACTAATCGGAAGACTCCCGAATCCGGCAAAAATAAAGCACAAAAAAAAGCAAACTATAACAGTTTGCTTTTGTAGTGGCGTGAGGGAGATTTGAACTCCCGACCTCAGGGTTATGAATCCTGCGCTCTAACCAACTGAGCTACCACGCCTTACGAAAATTTCTGCTTGCAGAAATGAGTAAGTTATTTCAATATTTCTTTGCATTTTTACGTCTGCCGACCTCTGTTTTCAAAAACTGAACTACCTCAGTATTATGAATCCTGCACTCTAACCATCCCGATAACTATCGGGAAAGCTACCACGCCTTTTCAAAATTGTGAGTGCAAAGATAAAATTAATTTCTAAAACCAATCCTTTTTCCCAAAAAAATATAAAAAAAAATATTCGAGTAATTGTACATACCAATTTATGTTGTATTTTTACGACAAATGAAATAGCACAACATTATGGGAGATCCTAGAAGAAATAGAAATAAAGAAACATTCTATCAAAAGGTAAGAAAATTCTTTTTAAAACACGATCCGGGCAGAGTACGTCTTGCTAAAAAAATAGCAGTTAAATTCCGTACACCAAAAGCTCAACAAATCGTAATGAACAGACTTTACGAAGTTTACAGCAACGGAGGTCCTGAGCAATTAAAAATTATGCCCAAAACAGAAACCACACCTCAGTTAACAGCTAATTCTGAGGAAGAGTAGTCCACTAATTAAAATAAACATCAAATAACCAGCCTTTTACATTATGTATAAGTCTGGTTTTTTTATTTAAAATAATTAACCCAACGATTCATAAAAAGAAATGAAAAACCTATACCTTATATTTACAATATTTCTATTGGTATCCTGTCAAGAAGCCCCAAAAGAAACATCCGAAACTACTCCAAATAACAAAGAAGAACAGGACGAAACATCAGCCTATAAAAAACAAATCAAAGAAAAAAACGTCAAAACAAAATTGGCTTCGGTCGTTCCCTACAAATTCGGAGAACCCGACACCACAGAAACTATACTCATCTACAAAACCACCTACGATACCAACGGAAACCTCATCGACTCAATTGTCTATCAACAAAACCACCAATTAGCACGTGAAGCCTTCTACTACAACGACAAAAACCAGCTAATAAAAAGGGAATTATACGATAGCCTCGACCAAAAAATATCCGTACTGGAACGAACATTTAATGCTGAAGGAAAAGAAATAGCCTTCAAAGCCTTTAAACTGGATACCATTCGATACAGCCAAAGAAAAGCATACGACACCAATGGTAACATGACCAAAATCACAGACTATTACA
>JALTUD010000438.1 GCA_027047735.1 Flavobacteriales bacterium
AACGTTTCGCCTGAGCGATATGTTGTTTTTGCAGTAAAGGGGAACGCCCAAATTAACGTGCTAGTTTTAATACTCCTTTTTCTTCAAAGGTTTTTCCGTCTTTTCCTCTGGCGTTAATGATGTAAATGTAATTGTCTTCTTTGGCAGGTTCGCCAAATTGATTGTTGCCGTCCCAACCTTCTTCTATATTTGTGGTCGTGAATATTTGGTTTCCTGTTTTATCAAAAATAACCAATTCGATAGATTGAATGTTTTCGTGGTTGAACACAAACCGGTCGTTTATACCATCATTGTTGGGGGTGAAAATATTGGGAATATTTTCGATTTTACTGGTTGAAAGTACCTCGATTTTTTTACTGGCGATGCTAGAGTCTCCGTTTTGAGAAACAATGATTAACTGAACGTTATATTCGCCCGGATGTTCGAACGTGTGCTGAGTTTCGGGGTCTCTGCTAAGCGTTCCGTCGTCGAAATTCCAAATGGTTTCGGCGTTGGGATATGGGTGAGAAAAACTGATGTTTAAAGGAGCGTAACCGCCGATTGGGCTTGCCGAAATCGTAGCAATAAGTTCCTCTTTGGGTACTTCTACCATTTGAACGGTTGAAGCCGATTGAGGAATTGTTTTTGTCCTTTGTTTGTTCAGTGTTTTAAATGGGTTTTCAGTTATTTCATTTTGCTGTGTTTCGTCTGTTTGTTGAGGTGTTTCACTGAGCATATAAACGACATCTTCTTTTGGCTTAATTTCTTCTTTTATAAGCACAGGGTCTGATTTTTCTGTCTTTTTCTGATTTTTATGCTCAATAACTGTACTCACTTCACCGGGGGGTTCAGTCTTTTTGTTCTCTGTTATACCCGTGCGAACAGGGGTATTTTGAATTTCCTTGTTTTCCGAGTGTTTTGTTGAGGTTTTCTCGGTTTTAGCCTCCTCTTTTTGGTCTTGATTAGTGTTAATTATTACACCGGTCAAAGCCAATATTCCCACGACTGCAATAATGGAAGCGACCTTATTCGCTACTATCGTTTTCAAAAGCGTAGAAGCGGGAGAAGGCGACTGTATTTGTTTTGAAATGTTAGCCCACGCTTGTTGCGGAACCTCCATTTCGAAGTCCTCCAATTGCGACTTAAAAACCTCTTCTATGTTGTATTGTTCTTTCATGTTTACCTCAATTTTAGTTGAGTTATTTTTTCTCTAAGCAGTGCTTTCGCTCGAGAATATTGTGATTTTGAAGTACTTACATTGATAGATAATTGTTCAGCAATTTCTTTATGCGAATAACCCTCAATGGCATATAGATTAAAAACCGTACGATAGCCAACGGGAATACTGTGCAAAACTTTCATCAAATCTTCGGCACAAAGTCGTTCTTCAATAA
>JALTUD010000439.1 GCA_027047735.1 Flavobacteriales bacterium
TAGAACCATAGCTTCTCAAGCGTAGTTTTAACTCTAATTATTCACAGTGCTCCTTTTTAAATCTAAAGTACCTGTTATCATTTCATTTGAAAAAGGATGGGGAAAATAAAAACGCTTTATAAGGCTCATTTCAATGTTTAAATGGTATAAAGTACTTTATAGCACTCATTCCGCTTGCGTTAGGGATAGGAACGGCATCCTTTTGGGTTGTTGCACTTATGCAACCCAAAAGATATAGTGGATAGCCCGACCCTCATTTACCAAACAAACGTTTCGCGGTAGCGATATGTTTGTTGGGTAAATGAGGGGAACGCCCAAATAATTATTTACTCAAATACAGATTTCTTTCAGCATATACTTTTCTGAAATAAGGGTCTCTTAAATCTTTTACAAAACGTATAGCTTCGCCGGTTGATTTCATTTCAGGCCCTAATTCTTTATTAACGTTTGGAAATTTTTCAAAAGAAAAAACAGGTATTTTCATAGCATATCCTTTCAATTTAGGATTGAAAGAGAAGTCGGTTACTTTCTTTTCGCCGAGCATTACTTTAGTCGCGTAATTTACATAAGGCTCTTGGTAGGCTTTGGCGATAAAAGGCACGGTTCTGGAAGCTCTTGGATTGGCTTCTATGATATAAACGACATCGTCTTTAATAGCAAACTGAATATTCATTAATCCAACTGTGCGAAGTGCCAGGGCTATTTTTTTTGTGTATTCTTCGATTTGTTCCAAAATCAAAGCACCTAAGTTGTAGGGCGGTAACATCGCGTATGAATCTCCGGAGTGGATTCCCGCCGGTTCTATGTGTTGCATAACACCTAGGATGTGAACATTCTCACCATCGCAAATAGCATCGGCTTCGGCTTCTATGGCACCACCCAAAAAGTGATCGAGAAGTATTTGGTTTTCGGGCATATCTCTTAATATATCAACCACGTGATGTTCCAACTCTTCCTCGTTGATTACGATTTTCATTTTTTGACCACCTAATACATACGAAGGTCTAACCAAAAGAGGAAAACCTAATTCTTTTGATAATTCCAAGGCTTGTTCGGCACTTTCTACTACGCCAAATTTCGGATATGGAATGTCTAGTTCTTTAAGTAGGTTGGAAAATCTTCCTCTGTCTTCTGCCAAATCTAAAGCATCGTAACTTGTTCCCAAAATTTTTATACCGTAGCGTTCTAATTTTTCGGCTAATTTTAGTGCGGTTTGACCTCCCAATTGCACGATGACGCCTTCAGGTTTTTCGTGTAGAATAATGTCGTAAATATGTTCCCAAAAAACGGGTTCAAAATAGAGTTTGTCCGCTGTATCAAAATCGGTAGAAACCGTTTCGGGATTACAGTTTATCATTATGGTTTCATAACCACATTCTTTTGCTGCCAAAACTCCGTGCACACAGCAATAGTCAAATTCTATTCCTTGACCAATTCTATTAGGCCCGGAACCAAGCACGACAATTTTTTTCTTATCGGAAACTATGGATTCGTTTTCGTATTCAAAAGTTGAGTAGTAGTAAGGTGTTTCTGCCGGAAATTCAGCAGCACAAGTATCTACGAGTTTATAAACACGCTGTATGCCGAGTTCTTGTCTTTTATTAAAGACTTCGCTTTCAAGACAACGTAACAAGTGTGCAATTTGACGGTCGGCGTATCCTTTTTGTTTGGCTTCAAACAACAAATCTTTCGGTAGATTGGAAATATTAAATTTTTCAATTTTCTTTTCTAATAAAATCAAGTCTTCAATTTCGCGTAAAAACCATTCATCTATTCTTGTTTTTTCGTGAATGGTTTTAAAGGGAATACCTAATTTTATAGCATCGTAAATATGAAAAAGACGGTTCCAACTCGGGTTGGCTAAACTTTCCAAAAGTTTGTCTTGATTGGTTACTTCTCTACCGTCAGCTCCCAAACCGTTTCTTCCGATTTCAAGTGATTGACAGGCTTTTTGCAGGGCTTCTTGGAAAGTTCTTCCAATTCCCATTACCTCACCGACAGATTTCATCTGCAATCCTAAATGTCGGTCAGAACCTTTGAATTTATCGAAATTCCAACGTGGTATTTTTACGATAACATAATCCAATGTAGGTTCAAAAAAGGCAGAAGTAGTCTTAGTGATTTGATTTTTTAATTCGTCTAAACGGTAACCGATAGCCAATTTTGCTGCAATTTTCGCGATGGGGTATCCGGTTGCTTTAGAGGCTAAGGCGGAAGACCTTGAAACTCTAGGGTTTATCTCAATAGCAATAATATCTTCGTTCTCATCATCGCTTACAGCAAATTGGACGTTGCAACCACCTGCAAAGTCGCCAATGGCACGCATCATTTTGATGGCCATATCTCGCATTTTTTGGTAAGTTGTATCGCTCAATGTCATTGCAGGAGCAACCGTAATAGAATCTCCCGTGTGAATCCCCATCGGATCCATATTTTCGATTGAGCAAATAATAACCACATTGTCGTTATTATCTCTCAATAGTTCCAATTCATATTCTTTCCATCCTAATACAGCTTTGTCAATCATGACCTCGTGAATGGGAGAGGCGTGTAAACCACGAGTCAATAACTTTTCATATTCTTCTTCGTTGTGAACAAAAGCGGCACCGCTACCACCAAGAGTAAACGAAGGACGAATACAAAGCGGAAAACCATATTCTTGAGCAATTTCTTTTCCCTCCAAGAATGATTTTACCGTAGTTTGCGGAGCCATTGGAACACCGATTTTATGCATCAGGGTTCTAAATTTTTCACGGTCTTCTGTAATTTCAATAGCGTCAATATCTACACCGATAATTTGAACCCCGTATTCCTCCCAAATACCCATTTCATCACAGGTGATACACAGGTTTAGAGCGGTTTGACCGCCAACGGTAGGCAGAACAGAATCAATGTTATGTTTTTCAAGTATTTTTATGATAGATTCGGGTTCAAGCGGTTCTAGATAAACATTATCCGCAACCACTTTGTCAGTCATTATGGTGGCAGGATTAGAATTGATTAATGTAACTTCAATACCTTCTTCTCGAAGAGAACGAGCGGCTTGAGAACCAGAATAGTCAAACTCACAGGCTTGACCGATTACAATAGGACCACTTCCTATTATTAAAACAGATTGAATAGAAGTATTCCTTGGCATACTGAGGACGAGTTTATGTTTCCGCAAAAATAGAATTTATTATCATTTAGCCAATAGTCAATATTCTCTTTTTCGGAATTTGTTTGTAAATGTTTGTGTTTGGTGATAACAGGGTGTATTGCGGAATGTTAAAAAAATTGACTATTAAATATGTTTGCCTTATATTCGCAGTCTAAAATATACACACACATTATGAAAAGAACATTTTTATCCGCTTCATTACTGATGGCAATCGGAGTGAGTGCAGGAGGATTTCAATTGAATGTACAAGGAGTTCGAGCAATCGGAATGGGAGGTGCTTATACAGGCTTAGCCCATGGTCCTGCCACTGCTTATTTTAATCCTGCGGGATTGACGAGCATTAAGGGGCATCAGGTTAATTTCGGAGTGAATTTTATTTCTCCATCGATTTCCTTACAAACAGAAAGTACTGATAACATTAATCAAACAACCGGAATGGCTACGCCTTTACACCTTTATTATGGTGGGCAAATAGGAGAGAAGCTATTTATAGGTATGGCTATCAATAATCAATTTGGTTCTAAATCTTCATTTAAAGACGATTGGGAAGGAAAGTATATCGTACAAAACATAGGGTTAACGACTTTTATGTTTCAACCTACGGTAGCGTACAAAGTGATGGATAAGTTGAGCATAGGTGCGGGGTTGGTTTATACAACCGGAGCCTTTTCTTACGAAAAAGCAGTACCGTTAACCTCGTCAACCTACCCGTATGGCAAAGCTCATCTGGAAGGTAAAGGAACTTCTTTTAGTTATAATATTGGTATTCACTCGCAAATATTAGACAATGATAAAATGAGTTTAAGTTTAGGTGTGGATTATCGTTCGGCAATCGATTTGCAATTGAAAAACGGTACAGCTACTTTTACTAATATACCGCCTTCTTTGCAAGATAAATTCCCTGCGAAAACAGGTTTTACAGGAGGGTTAACTTTACCTTCGGTAACAACTGCAGGTTTGGCTTTTAAATATAAATTTGCAGACAGTAGTTCATTAACGTTTGTATATGATTTTGTGAGTACCGGTTGGTCGAGTTACGATACCCTATCATTTGACTTTGAGAATGAGCAAACTCCTGATTCTAAAACCGTAAAAAATTGGCAAAATGTAACCGCTCATCGTTTTGGGTTTGAATATCACCGAGGTAAATTGTATTATCGAGTAGGAGGGGCTTACGACCAATCTCCAATTCCTGATGGTTATGTTAGTCCGGAACTACCTGACGCAACCCACTTTGAACCAACAGCAGGTTTAGGAATGGACGTAACCGAAAAGATACACGTAGATGTTTCGTATCTTTCGCAAAATTACTCAAGAACAGCGTCGCTTATCGATGCAGGATTCTCTGCAAAATACAACAGAAGAGTTAGTGTATTTAGTATAGGAGCATCAATTAAATTTTAATCCAACCCCATAAAATAAAATATCATGAAAAACTATATATACATTTCCGCAATCGGATTAGCCCTATTAAGCGGATGTAAAAAAACAGCTTTCGATGCGGTAGAAAGAACACCGGGAACAGCAAATTTTAAACATTATATTTCCGTAGGAAACTCTCTTACACAAGGTTATCAAGATGGTGGATTGTATGAAGAAGGACAGTCCATGTCTTATCCTTCAATTTTAGCTAAGCAAATGGCTAAAGTACAACCCAATATGGATGAATTTAAACAACCAATGGTTACCGGAAATGGTTCCGGTTATATGCACTTAGCTTATATAAACGGGCAAATTCAAGTCGTAAAACCAGACGATGCAGGAGGCTATTCAGCCGATCCTTCATGGGCGAATTGGGGAACAGCAGAGAAATCACAGAAGTATAATAATTTAGCAGTTGCAGGAATCAAGTTAGTTCAATGTGTGAATCTAACAACCCAAGACAAACAGGTAAACCCTATTATTCTAGGGGGAGTTCATACAATGCTATTTAAT
>JALTUD010000440.1 GCA_027047735.1 Flavobacteriales bacterium
AAGCTTCAAAAAGTAACCCGACATCATCTGGTATTTTTCAATCTATAAAAGACACTTCATATATTATCTATCCTAACCCTACTTCGTCAATAGTTTTTGTTGATAATCGTCTAAATGGATATAAGTATGAAGTAATATCTATAACCGGTGCTATTGAACAAAACGGTCTATTATTATGCAACAGCATCAACTTATCCCAACTTGATTCCGGAATCTATTTTATTAAAATAACAGATTTCAATTCTGATGCAGTTAAAATTGTTAAGGTTATTAAAGAGTAATACTTAGTATTCTTTCCTAGTAATACCATTTAAGCATTAAAATGGTATAAAACAAAAAAAATCTCATCATAATCTAAAGGAACTAAAATTCACTTTCTATCCGCCAATTTCGCTCGCGTTAGGGATAGGAGCGGCATCCTTTTGCCCTCCCTCCTTTTGGAGGGCAAAAGATATAGCGGATAGCCCGACCCTCAAAGCAAAAAAGAGCGTTCCCTGCAAAGGTATGCTCTTTTTTGCTTTGAGGGGAACGCTCTAATCTTAATTTAAAGTAAAGCGTATTCCTTTTCTTAACACATCGTATTTGGGTCCGTTTGGCGTAGCATTAAATTTGAATTTTTTAGCTTGTTCTTCTGCACTTTTTATCAATCGAATATTACTTGTAGTGGTGAGCGAATGATTGGGTAAGGCTACGGCTTTTATTACTCTACCTTCTCGATTAATCGTGATTTCTACCATTACTGTTCCCGTTTCTTGAGTTGGATTCTTTAAATCGGGTTCGTAGGTAATGATTCTGCCTTTACCATCTCCTATTCCGTTTCCTGAACCTGTTTTGGGACCATTGCCCCCTCCTATTCCTCCACCGGAACCTCCATCTCCGGAGCCACTATCATCGTCGCCGTTTCCTTTTCCGAACAAGCCACCCAGACCTCCGTATTTAGGTTTCTTTTTTTCTTCTTTTTCTTCAGCATTACTGTTTTGCTTATGGGTACTTGCCGGCTTTGTTGAACTTTCAACAGGCGAATCTTCTTTTTGGGTAACCACCTCTTCGCTACTGTTTGAGCTTTGAACTTCCTCCACTACTTCTTGCGAAACTTCCTCTTGCTTTTCTTCTGCTTTTGCTCCTCCTTTAGAACCTCCACCTCCGCTATAATCCATAACCATTAATACTTTTTCTTCGGGGAAAGGCGGATCGGGAAGTGGTGCCATTGCAGCAATAATCAACAAGATAAGAATGATAATATGAAACAGAATTGTTCCAATTATACCTGCTCTTTTATCTTCTTTTTTTATTGCTTGCATAGGAGTTCTAACATTATTTGATGTGCTCTAATACGTTTTGTGCCGAAAAAGGTTCAATTTAATTGCTTTTCGTTTTTATTACAATTTTTAACCCGTTACGTTTTGCAATATCAATTACTTTAACAGAGTGTTCCCAATCAGATGCTTTATCTCCTAACAACTCTATGGTACTGTCGTTTTTTAATTGCGACATAATCACTTCTTCTAATTTTTCCGGTGCTACGGGTGTTTTGCTTTTTGCTCCTACAAAATATTCATTGATATTGGATACATAGACTTTGATATTGGATTTTTCTTTTGTTGTTGCATTTTTACTTGTAGGTAAATCAACGTTATGTCCGGCACTTACCATGGTGGAAAGTACAACAAAAAAGATAAGCAACAGAAAGACCAAATCGGTCATAGAAGACATACCGCCTTCTATCTTTATTTTATTTGTGGAACGTAAATTCATAGAGCAAAATCAATTAAAAGATAAACTAAATTAGTTACTTGGAGCATCAAGTATTTCCATGAACTCCATTGAACTTCCTTCCATTCGTTGGATTACTTTCTCAACCTTACTAATCAAATAGTTATAAGCTACATAGGCAATAATTCCAACAACTAAACCGCCAACGGTTGTTACCATGGCTTCGTTAATCCCTCCCGAAAGACTTTGAATTTCAACGCCTTCAGTTCGCATTTTACCAAAAGTATCCATCATACCCAATACCGTTCCTAAGAATCCAATCATTGGAGCAACTCCTGCAATGGTTGCCAGTATTGACAAACGTGCTTCTAATCTGTAAATCTCCATTTTAGCTACGTTTTCGATAGCGGCATGTATATCTTTTAATGATTTTCTTCCAATATTAGCTATTCCTTTCTCTACCATTCTGGCTACGGGATTATCGGTTGACGCACATAATTGTTTGGCTGCATCTAACTTTCCGTCATTGACATATTCTTTAATTTTCTTCATGAAATCACGTTCTTCATTTAACGCTCGTTTTATGGTTAGAAAACGCTCAATAAAAATATAAACTGCCAAAATAGAACAGATAGCTAATGGTCCCATTATATACCAACTGTCTATAATTACATCCATTATCGTTTGCTGTTCTATTGCCTCCTCTCCTACGCTTACACCTGCGTTATTTACAGCTTCCGCACCTTCTTCAACTGTTAGTTGAATGATATTCATTAATGTATTTAAATTCATAATTTAATGTATAATTATTAAGATATGTAAAAAACAAAAGCTCCTGCCAAATACCCTGCAACGGCCAACAAACTTATTTTTTTCATATACCACCCAAAAGGTATCTTTTCTAATCCCATTACGGCTACTCCTGCCGCACTACCGATAATTAAAGAACTACCTCCTGTACCGGCACAGTACGCTAAAAACTTCCAAAAGGTTCCACTCATAGCAAAAACTCCTTCGGGCTCTATTGCGTACATTCCTTGTGCTGCTGCTACCAGAGGAACGTTATCTACTATGGCAGACAAGAAACCAATGGCAATGTTGATTGCATAGATATTACCACCAAAAGAAACATCTAACATATGAGCCATTTTAGCTAAATGACCTACTTCTTGTAAGGCTGCTACCGCTAACAAAATTCCTAAGAAAAATAATACGCTCGCCGTATCAATTTTTTGAAGTATTCTTAATGGAGAGAACTCTCTTTTTTCCTCCGCCGGACGTTTTTTGTGCACCAATTCGGTAATTGCCCAAATGACACCTAAACTCAACATCATTCCCATAAATGGAGGTAAATGCGTAATGGTTTTAAATACGGGAACAAATACTAAGCCCAACAAACCGATAACGAAGAAAAATGTTTTTTCACCACTAGTTAATACTGCTGAAGGATGATTACCGGTAGAAGAAGTATCCACAACAGGACGTTCGATTTTACCCTTGAAGAAAAATGTTGCGAAAAGCAACGGAACAACAACTGTTAATAACGCAGGTATAAAGATAGACTCTATAATGTCTAAGGTATCCGGTAATTGTTTTCCTATCCAAAGCATAGTGGTGGTAACATCTCCTATCGGGGACCAAGAACCTCCTGCATTGGCGGCAATGATAACAAACCCCGCAAAATACCATCTCGTTTTTTGGTCGGATATTAATTTCCGCAATACAGAAATCATAACGATAGAAGTGGTTAAGTTATCCAGTGCTGCAGAAAAGAAAAAAGTGATAAACGTAACAATCCAAAGAAGTTTTGCTGTATTGGTTGTTGTTATCTTATTAGTAATAACAGAAAACCCATCATGAGCATCGACCAATTCTACGATTGTCATTGCTCCTAATAAGAAGAACAAAATACCTGCTATATCATAAAGATGATGCGATAATCCGTGTTCGATATAATGTCTTACATATTCGTGAGTCTCTGATGCTTCGATAGGTGTGTCATCATGTTCTAATTGTTTTTTAAACAACTGTTCTTCAAAAAAATGAACGACATTTTTTGTTTGAGGTTCTATGTTTTCTTGATGATGAGCTTCTTCTACAATTTCTGTGATAGGCTTATGTTCGTCAATTTGTAGGAACTGTGCCGGATTTAGAGCATATATTGTCCAACATAACATTCCGATTAACAATGCTGATGATGCTTTATCGATATGAATTGAGTGCTCCAGTGCTATTCCTATATATCCTAGAACAAAAATGACTACTATAAAAATTTCCATTACTTACTTTTTTTCTTTTTTAACTAAATTATAAAATGAATTAAACGAGTTCTTTTAAAGCTATTTCAAAGGCTGTTTTTGCAATCTTTGTCTTAGCATGACTTACTTGATGTGCTTTTTCCAAGGCTTTCTTTATGGTTAATGAAGTATCATCAAAAATACCTTGATCTGTAATTTCTTGTAAATCATTTGCCATTAGGTAAGCAAACACTCTTGCCATTCCGCAATTTGAAATAAAATCAGGGATTACACTAACGTGGTTGTCTGCATGATCGGCTATTTCACCAAAGAAAATCTCCGGATCGGCAAATGGAACATTTGCTCCGGCGGCAATGACTTCCACTCCGGATTCAATCATTCTATCTACTTGGTCTTTGGTAACCAATCTGGATGCGGCACAGGGTAAAAATATCTCTGCTTCTACGTCCCAAATCTTTTCATTTACTTCTGAAAAAGGAAGCATATTATCGGCGTTGAGTTTATTTCCTTTCTTGTTTAGAAATAAATCTCTTACCTCGTCAAAAGAAAATCCTTCTTCGTTGATTAATCCTCCTGCAATATCAATTATTCCGACTATTTTAGCTCCTTGTTGGGCTAAATAATAAGCAGCGGCAGAACCTACGTTCCCCCAACCTTGAACGACTACTTTTTTCCCTTTGAGTTCTCCACCGTAAATATCATAATAATGTTTTACAGATTCGGCAACACCATAGCCGGTTATCATATCGGCTACGACGTATTTATTTTCTATTTTAGGGCTGTATTTTTCGTCTTCTATAACTTTGATTACTCCTTGGCGAAGCTGTCCTATACGATTTATCTTTTGTGCTTCTCGCGGTTGAAAGTGTCCGTTGAAAACGCCTTCTTGCGGATGCCAAACGCCACAGTCTTCAGTAATCGGAATGACTTCGTGAATTTCATCTACGTTTAAATCTCCTCCGGTTCCGTAATAGAATTTCAATAACGGTGTTACGGCTTTATACCATCTTCTCAAAACCCCTTCTTTACGCGGGTCATTCGGATCAAAATTAATTCCTGATTTTGCTCCCCCGATAGCAGGACCTGAAACAGTAAATTTAACTTCCATCGTCTTTGCTAAAGA
>JALTUD010000441.1 GCA_027047735.1 Flavobacteriales bacterium
GTAATAAAGATTATTTCATTATTTTACCATTAACAGTAACAAGTTTTAAAATAAGTCTTACATCCCAATTTGTAATAAAAGTTACAACTGTTTATAAAACTTATCTATTCTAACAAAAATCATAGTCAGGAATATAGAATAAACTTTATCTTTACCAACTCAAAATAACTACATAAAAAATGATAGAAACAGATATACTCATAATAGGAGCAGGTCCCGTGGGACTTTTTACCGTTTTTGAAGCAGGATTACTAAAACTACGATGCCATTTAATTGATTCACTTCCGCAAGTAGGTGGTCAATGTTCTGAGATATACCCCAAAAAACCTATTTACGATATTCCGGCATATCCATCAATCTTAGCCGGCGACTTGACCAAAAATTTAATGGAGCAAATTGCACCGTTTAAACCAACATTTACTTTAGGAGAAACCGCCGTAAAAATAGAAGAAACCGAAGACAATAAATTTATTGTAACAACAAGCAGAGGAACAAAACACAAAGCACCGGTTGTAGCCATTGCTGGAGGTTTGGGGGTTTTCGTACCAAGAAAACCACCTATCCCCACACTCAAACAATTTGAAAACAAAGGAGTGGATTACATTATCAAAGACCCTGAAAAATTCAGAGATAAAAAAGTAGCCATCAGTGGAGGTGGAGATTCCGCTTTAGATTGGGCAATTTATTTAGCCGAAGGAGTAGCAAAAGAAGTTACCCTCATTCACCGTAGCAAAAGTTTTAGAGGACATTTGGACTCCGTGCAAAAAGTAATGGATATGCACGCTCAAGGAAAAATAAAACTAATGACCGACAGCGAAGTGTATGAATTAGAAGGAGAAGAAAATTTGAATAAAATTCACATCAAGACAAAAGGAGAAGAAGACACCGTTTTAGACGTTGACTATTGGTTACCTTTATTCGGACTAACGCCAAAATTAGGACCTATTGCCAAATGGGGACTGGAAATAGAAAAAAACTCCATAAAAGTAGATACTTTTGATTATAGCACCAACCGCGAAGGAATCTATGCCATCGGAGACGTAAACACCTACCCGGGAAAATTAAAACTGATACTTTGCGGATTTCACGAAGCGACATTAATGGTGCAAAGTGCTTTCAAACGCATACACCCCGACAAGAATAATGTTTTAAAATACACCACCGTAAACGGAGTAAACGCATTCTAACAAACTATGGACAATATAATTACAGTAACCGTAATCGACCGCGAGGGAGTTCCTCACGTATTGGAAGCCCCCACCGATATGGAGATGAATATGATGGAATTGTGCAAAAGCTATGACCTCCCCGTAAAAGGAACCTGTGGCGGAATGGCCATGTGTGCAACCTGTCAGATGTACGTAGAAAATGACAAAGTTCCCCTTGAAAGAAACGAAAACGAACAAAAAATGTTGGACGAAGCCTTCTTCGTAAAAGAAAACAGTCGCTTAGGATGTCAAATAAAAATCACCAATGAAATAGATGGGCTTGTCGTAAGATTAGCCCCCGAAGTAGATGAAGAAGACGACGAAGACGATTGGATTTAAACCAATAATGTGGGCGTTCCCCAAAACACAAAAAGCACATACCCTTACGGGATACGTGCTTTTTGTGTTTTGGGTCGGGCTATCCGTTATATCTTTTGGGTTGCATATATGCAACAACCCAAAAGGATGCCACTTCTATCCCTAACGCGGGGCAGGTAAGTGCAAAGAAAATGGAATTTAGTTTTCTTAGACGATGAAAAATAAATTTGCATAGCACCAGCTATGGTAATTTATTTTGAAGAAGTATAAGGAAAATAAAGCCATTTTATTGTGCTTAGATGCCCCCGTGTTAGGGATACAATCCCTAACGCGGGTGAAATTGGCGGATAGAAAGTGAATTTTAGTTTCTTTAGATGATGAAAAATCAAACACACCGTTCCCCATCCCCCCACTCACAAATTGTTGATTAATATCCCCCTTTGTGAAATAACTTTTAATCCATTCTTAACGATTAATTAATAATATAGCACTAATTTAGCAACCTAATTGAAATTAATACGTCAGTAAGAAAGATTAAGAGTATTAATTAAAACCAAAAAAGTTGAAACACTTTATCACAACCGTAAAATTCGCAACCCTTTGTTGGTTCTTATTTTTAGGGCTTTCTACTCGAGTAACCGCTCAATGCTTCCAAATAGAAAGCATATTAGTTGACGCCTGCGGACTTCCCGAAGGAGAAAACGAAATGGTTCGTTTTGCAGTAGGTTCAACAGACCTCTCCACTTCGGATTTAACCGTAAGTTGGGCTACAACCGCAAACAATTGGTTAGGCGTTTGTCAAAGTGCATCTACCGCACAAACCACCGCCCAACTCAATGCTACAATTACTACTTGCGGTTATTTAAAAGAACCTGTAAACGGAGTTTTACCCGCCAATTCAAAAGTTTTACTAATTACAAGCACAAATATAGACGTAAATGCCAATTCATTTGACGGCTTAAACGACACACTATACGTAATCTACCAATGTGCAGGAAATACTGCCGGACATTTTGGTAATTATAACAGTAATTCTTCTACTCGAACACTTACTATGAATTTTGCAGGAGGATGTACCGATGTTGTTTCGTACGATAGGAGTCTGTTAGTCAATCAAAACGGAATACCGGGAGGTCCATCGGCATTAAGAGACGGCGGAGTAGTTGATTACACACCAAATGGAACACCGACGTACAACAATTATGGTTGTCAAGCACCAATTACAGCTACTTCAATTTCCATAACAGGAACACCAACAACCATCTGCCCGCAGGATACTATTGCTTTAACAGCTACCGCAAGTAATAACAACGTTATTTGGTGGGGGGGAGCAGGAACATTCTCAGCACAAAATACGACCTCTGTAAGTTACTACTCATCAAATGCCGATAATTTTCCATTATGGATTTATGCAGGAATTGCCATCCCCTGTGGCGACACCATAAAAGACAGCATTCAAATCACTCAAAGTACCTCATCTAATTTATCCGTTACAGCTTCTGCCAACTCCATTTGCGAAGGCGATGTTATCACTTTAACAGCCACGGGAGCAAACGCTTTAATTTGGTTTGACGGAACAACAACCCCAACAACTACAATCGATACTTCCGGGACATTTTACGCATACACTACTGCTTGCGGTATAGATTCTTCAGGCGTAACTATCACGTGGAATGGCGTACCGCCAACTGTAACTCTTTCCGGTGATTCAACGATTTGCCAAGGAGAAACAACTGTAATAACCGCCACCGGAGACGCACCATTTACTTGGAATGATAACACAACAGGTACCACTTTTTCTGCAACAAATAGCGGTTTAATTTATGCAATTGCAAGCAATACTTGTGGTAGCGACACAGCTTTCATGAATATAACCATAACAGGAACACCTCCAACAGCTCAAATAACAGGCGACACTACGATTTGTGATAATACACCAACCACTTTAACAGCGTCAGGAGGAGACAGTTACTTATGGCAAGACGGTTCTACCTCAACAACATTTTCCTCTCTTGCCCAAAGTGGCTACGTTGTCGTGTCCAATGGATGTGGTTCAGATACCGCTCATTTTAATATTATTGATTGGGGAACTTCTCCTTCGGTTTCTCTTAGCGGTAATTCCACTATTTGCCAAGGAGAAACAACTATTATAACCGCCACCGGAGACGCACCATTTACTTGGAATGACAACACAACAGGTACTACTTTTTCTGCAACAAATAGCGGTTTAATTTATGCAAGTGTAAGCAATACTTGTGGTAGCGACACTGCGTTTATGAACATAACCATAACAGGAACACCTCCAACCGCTCAAATTAGCGGAGATACTATTGTTTGTGATAATACACCAACCCTTTTAACAGCTACAGGAGGTGATAATTATTTATGGCAAGACGGCACTACGGCTACATCATATTCTACTATTGCTCAAAGCGGATACGTTATTGTTTCCAATGGTTGCGGTGCAGATACAGCTTATTTTAACGTAGTTGATATGGGAAATTCTCCTTCAGCTTCCATAATGGGAGATGTAAACATTTGCAACAATAAAATTTCAACTTTTACAGCAAGCGGTGGAGATACTTATGTTTGGAGTGACGGAAGTACTTCGTCTTCGTTTTCAACCAACCAAGCCAATCCCATTTATGTCATTGCTATTAATCAATGTGGTCAAGACACCGCCTATTTGAATTTAATCGACCAAAGTGTATTCGCTAATTTTGAAATGAGTGACTCTGTTGGTTACCAACCATTAATCATTGATTTCACCAATTATTCAAACAACGCCAATCAATATGTTTGGGATTTCGGAAATGGAATTACTTCCACCAATGAAGATGAAGAACAAACTTATACACAACAGGGGTTATATACAATTCAATTAATAGCTGCCAATGCTTTTTGTACAGATACTGCGATTTCTTTAATCAATATTTTAGATAACGCAAATGTGTTTATTCCAAATTCATTTTCACCTAACGGAGACGGATTAAATGATTCATTTGTACCGATTCTGACAAGTATCTCAAGCGAAAATTTCTCTTTCATGATTTTTAACAGAAATGGAGAAATTATTTTTAACACCTCACAACCCGGAGAAGCTTGGTATGGAGATTATCTCGGTCAACCTGTCCCTGTTGACACCTATGTTTGGAAAATTATATACAGAGAAGTCGATAGCCCCGTAAAAATAGAAAAATACGGACATGTAAGTTTAATTCGCTAGATTACTTAAACCTTAGAACAAGTCTTATAAAGTGCTTTATTTTCCTTCCCCATCTTCATAAGCTCATCTTTTCACCCTTGATAGTCAACTATTAGTCAAAAAACGGAGTGGTGAATGTTAAATTTTACTTAAAATCTATTATCTTAGTAAATTAACTCAGAGTTAATCAATCAACTATTATCAACTAATCATATATAGAATATTAATTACTATAGACTTATGAAGAATGCAATCAGTTTTATTTTATTTTTGTTATTGAGTGAATTTCTTATTGCTCAAGGAGAAGGAAACAATTGGTATTTTGGTGTATATGCAGGAATCACATTCA
>JALTUD010000442.1 GCA_027047735.1 Flavobacteriales bacterium
CTGATATTTCGTTAAATTATTGCGGTTGTAATTTTTTTACGAAGCAACTTTTTTGAATAAAATTATTCATAACAGTAGTTGAAATAAATTTTTTTAACTAAATTTACTTTCGTTATGAAAAGAATTTCACCCTTAGTTTTGTTTGTTTTATGTATTGTTGGCAGTTATTCAGCCCAAGATTACAGTTGGATGTGGGCAAAAATAGCCAATGAATCTAGTGGCTCGGATATACAGCGAGTTAATGACGTTGTTGTTGATACTGCACATGGTTACGTATATGTTGTAGGTGGTTTTGAAGGAACTATCTCGGGTGATTTCGGGACTGTAAGTTCTCATGGAGGTTTGGACGGTTTTTTAGCAAAATTTGATTTGAGTGGTAGTATAGTTTGGATAAAAGCTGTTGGAGAGGTTGGAACAGATGAACTCTTAGCTATTGATGTTGAACAAAATTCGGGTGATGTATTTGTTGGTGGATATGGTGAACACGATGTTGATTTTAATGGGGATAATATCGGAGATGCGTTTAGTTATAGTTCTTCTTTTCATCTAAACCAAAACGCAATATTAGCAAAATATGATGCAAATGGTGTATTTGCATGGGCTCACGTTGATGGCGGGCACGGAGATGATAGGGTAACGGATTTGGTTACTGTAGATGGAACCGGAAGGGTAGTATATTGTGGGTTTTTTTTTAATTCAATGGAGTTGGGAAGTTCGTCTATTGATTTTGGAACGAATCAAAGTCAAAATCAGATTTTTGTTGCTTGTAGAAATATCAATACTACTCTTATTAGTTGGAGAAGTCGTTCTGAGGGCGATGTTCAGCAGTTGGCAGGTAAATTAAGTCAAGGATTAATATCGGGTTCGAGTTATGTGTTTTTATTAGGTGAGTTTAACAATAAAATTAGGTTTTATATTGAGAAATTATTTAATTCAAACACTACACCTTGGTTAACATCAGGACAGGGTGGGGATTTATTTTATGCAGGCATTAAAGTAAATAACGGAAGGTTTAATTCCTCAGGTTTTTTGAAAAGTATTAGTAGTCCCGGTATTGAAAAAGCGGGGGATATTATGTTTTATAATGATAGACTCTATATTTCAGGTTCGGCTTCTAATAATGTTTCTTTTGATGGGTTGCCACCTATCTCTGGGATTAGTGGACAAAATTTGTTTGTTTCAAAACACGATATAACCGGAGTTCCATTGAGTAATACTTTGTCTTCAACATTGAATATGGGAGCTCCTGGACTTTCTATATTCTCTTCGCTTACGCATAATCGTTCAGGATCAATACTTGCCGGTGGTTGGACGTTTAATCCATTTACTTTTGATGGTTCTGATAATTTTAATTACGTAAATGGGATAGATGCTTTTGTAGCAGTTTATGATTCGGCTAATTTAACTTATCAAAGTAATTCAGCTATCTATGGAGGAGGATCTTCTAGTCGTGAAATGGTAAAAGGCTTAAGTTTTTATGGAGATTCAATCTATGCAGGCGGAGGATTTGCTGTTTCAACCGCAAATTTTGATACAGATATAGTCGTAAATACAAGTAGTAGTAGCGATGAAGATGGTTTTTTAAGTTTGCTTAATCCTTGTAATGCTTCTATTTCTTATCCTTTAACGATTTGTAAAGAGCAAACTTCTGTTGTTCCGGTTATAAATGGAACTACAGGTGGAACATTTTCTGAAATAATTTCCAATGGATTGACTTTTTTAAGTTCTCAACCGGGTGAGATAGACCCATGGGCTAGTCCATCGGGTAGCCATACAGTGGTATATACTTTGTCTTCAGTTTGTGCTGATACGGTTACTTTTACTATTGATCCGGCTACTCCACCTCAATATACGAATTGCCCAAATGATACGATTTTGTATGTTGGAAGTAACAACTGTTCGGTTATTTATAATTATCCCAATCCAAATTCAAATTTCATTACAAATGGTTGTGGAGGAGGAAGTAGTTCTCTAATTTCTGGAGGAGCACCTGGGACAGCTTTTGGCGTAGGGAAAGATACGGTTATGTATGTGTTGAGTGATGGATTTAATGATAATGATACCTGTAAATTTGTCGTAACGGTTTTAGATACAATTTCGCCAAATATAACTTGTCCTTCTACAATTACAGTACCTACATCGGCGAGTGCTACCTTGTGCAGTGAGTATGTTAATTTACCTAGTGTAAGTGCATCAGACAATTGCAGTATAACGCCAATTGTACCTCCTTCCAATATACCACAGGATAGTATATTTCCGGTTGATACTACTACTTTGGAATACTCGGTTTCAGATCTATCTGGTAATACAGCGACTTGTCAATACGATGTTATTGTTGTGGATGCTACGCCACCTTCATTTTTGTCTTGTTCTACCGATACTACTGATGTATATGTAGATGCGTCTTCTTGCAGTGTAGTAGTTCAGTCTTTGCAAATGAATGTTTTTGATAATTGTGGATATACGTTATTTTTGGATAGCGGAACCCCGGAGGGAACTTCGGATACTACAGGCTTACATGTAAGAACCTATGTAGCAATAGACGACGCCGGAAATTCAGATACTTGTAGATTTTATTATCGTGTTAATGACACAATTTCACCGACAATAAATTGCCCGCTTAATAAAACAGTTGAAGTTGATGTTACTACTTGTAGCAAAATGGTAGGATTTGATACGGTGCAAGTAAGTGATAATTGTTCTGTTTTTAATGTTACGGAAACAAGTAATACAGGGTTATATTCCGGTGCTCAATTTCCTTTAGGAACTACTACTTTGACTTATACCGTTACTGATGTTTCCGGAAATACAAATCAATGTAGTTTTACGATTGATGTGGTGAATAGCATGAATGTACAAATTAGTAATGATATTCCTAGCGGAGTTTGCTCTGATGCGGACTCTATTTTACTGGCAATCTATGAATCGCCTGGTGGAGGAATATGGAGTGGTTTGGGAGTTGTTAATGGAGTTTTTTACCCCGATTCGGTAACACCGTCGCCGGCTAATGAAGTTGTTTATTCGGTAGGGATAGGAGCTTGTTTAAAATCCGATACGGTATATATTGGCGTTTATAATTTTACGGCGAATGCCGGTGTAGATGATTCAATTTGTGGATTATCGTATGGTTTAAATGCAAACGTTGCACCTAACGGTGTTAACAGTAATTGGGTGTCGCAATATAATGAAACATATGCACCGAGTAATGGGCTAAATACAGCTATTGTTAATGTACCGAATAACGGTGTGTATAATTTTGTATGGAAGCTGAGTAAAGACCAATGTGTAAAAACAGATACTGTTGAAATTGTGTTTTATGAACAACCAATGGCTTATGCTGGCGAAAATATAACGGTAGAAGAAAACGAAGTCCAATTAGACGCTTCTTTACCTTATGGAAGCGGATATTGGACAATAATCGATTCAGATGGACAGATTGATGATAGTACGGCTTATAATACGTGGGTATATGGATTGAATTTAGGTTTGAATATTTTTCAATGGACAATAAGTAATGGAATATGTCCTCCTGATAGTGCTGAAGTTCAAATTTTTTATAATTTCTTACAAGTACCTAATGCTTTCTCTCCAAATGGAGATGGTGTGAATGATGTATTTGAAATTGTAGGTTTTGATTTGCATTCCGATGCTGAATTGACTATTTTAGACAGATGGGGAGAAGTTTTGTTTTTTACGGATTCTTCCGGTCAATCTTGGGATGGAAAACATAAGGGGAAAGATGTGGTAGAGGATACTTATTTTTATATTTTGAAAATTAATAATAAGGAATATACCGGTTATATTGAACTAAGAAGATAAGGAGATGAAAAAGTTTGGACTAGGCATATTATTTATAGTATTATTTGGGTTGACAGTTTCATCTCAATACATTCCTTTGATGAATGGTTATTTTAAATCCAATCAGTTTTATAATCCTGCGGGTGCGGGTATGAAAAATCATATGGTCGCTTATACAGGGTTGAGAAAACAATGGGTGAGAGTAAAAGGAGCTCCATCAACTCAAATGATGGCTTTTGATAGTCCTTTGAGCAAGCAAAGATTTGGTATTGGCGGAGTCTATTATCACGATAAAATCGGAGCGACATCAACCAATGGATTACAGTTGAATTATTCGTATAGAATAAGGATAAGCCGTAAAACCAAATTGGCTTTTGGTGTGAATGCAGGTATGGAAAACAGAAAGTTTAATCGCTCTGAGTTAGAGTTAATAAATGATGTGGATAATGCTTTTTCGGGGCAGTTTCAAAATGTAAATAAGTTTAAATTGGGTGCCGGTACAATTTTATACAATAAGACAATTACATTTGGAGTTTCGGTTAATGATTTGATTAAAGAAAAAAGATTTGCTAATCTTTTAACCTACTTTCAATACACAAAAAAAATAAATAGAGATTGGGAATTTGCTCCTTCTATTTTGTTAAAAGCAAACACTTTGCAAATAAAACAAGTTGAATTAGCAACTTATACGTCGTACAAAGAACAATTTTTAGTAAATTTGGGCTATCGAACAAATGGCAGTATTATTGCAGGTTTGGGATTTAAACCGAAGAGCCAGTTTTTAGTAATGTACAGCTATGATTATGTGGCGGGTAAATTATCTAAATATACTTCCGGTTCTCATGAATTAATACTAAAGTATGACTTTGTACACCGTTATAGAACATCATCTAGACTTTTTTAGGAGTCAGCTAAAGTTAATTTTGGTTGTTTGTGTTTTGGTGGGGACTTTTTTTAGTGTTCATGCTCAAGAAATTAAAGTAAAACCGGTAAAAGTAAATGAATTTGAAGAAAGTTCTTTTGCTCCATTTGTTAAGAATGGTTGGTTGTATTTTGCTTCGAATAAACGAAGAAATACAATATATTCGGTTCAAACGGAGGATGGATTTAACTTTTTTGATTTATACAAAGTTCAAATAAAAGGAGAACATAAAGTAAAGGCTCGTACTATTCCTCTTTCTGATAGTGTAAATGGTAAGTTTGATGAGGTTTCTGTTTTTATTGAAAGTGATTCAATACTTTATTTTACATCAAATTCTCGTTCAGACGTGAAGAAGG
>JALTUD010000443.1 GCA_027047735.1 Flavobacteriales bacterium
ACACTGGACTACTTATACCATATTGTGGATTGTTTTAGCTTGGAGTATGATGTTACTTCGAGATGTAATGTATATGTACAGGATAAGAGCTTTAACAGACAAAGAATTATCTTGGAAACAATCTTTTAATGTGGTTATGGTTTGGGAGTTTGCCTCTTCGTTAACCCCCGGAGTTGTCGGGGGAGCTGCTTTAGCAATGTTTATCTTAAATAGAGAAAAAATTGCTTTAGGAAAAGCTACTGCTTTGGTTATGATAACCACAATGTTTGATAATTTGTTTTTTTTATTAGCCATTCCTACTGTTTATGTATTGGTGGGGCAGTCCACCTTTTTTCCTCCATTGGAGGGGAAGGAAATATTGGGGGTACATTTTGGCGTTGAAGGCTTATTTTGGTTGGCTTACGGTATTGTATTGTTCTTCTTTCTTTTTCTATTTACAGGGTTGATAGTCAGACCTCAAGTAGTAAAAAAAAGTTTGTTGGTTGTATTTTCCTTACCTATTCTTAGAAGATTCAAGCATAAAGCTGAAAAAACAGGAAACGAAATAGAAATAGCATCTCAAGCTTTACAAGGTAAACCATTTTCATATTGGTATAAACCTTTTATAGCCACTGCAATTGCATGGACGGGACGTTTTATGGTAATTAATTTCATCATACAAGGTTTTGTAGAGCTTCAATTAGCAGATCATTTTAAACTATATGCCAGAGAATTGGGAATGTGGATCTTAATGTTAATCAGTCCTACGCCCGGAGGAAGTGGTGTCGCAGAATATACGTTTACCGTCTTTTTAGGAGAGTTCATTCCTTTGGGAACAGCAGTTGTTTTTGCTGTGTTGTGGAGGTTATTAAGTTATTACCCTTATTTATTTATAGGATCAATCGTCTTACCAAGATGGTTGAATAAAACAAGCCGGTATTCAAATATTAAGGAGGAATAAAATTTGGCAAAATAAACGATGGCAGAATTAAAAGATAAAGAAGACGCACAAGAAGAAAATAAAGAACCTTTATTTGACGGAAATTTCTTTACGGAATTTATAGAGGATTTAAAGCAGTTTTTACACAGTGTTACCTCTATTAAAGAAGAGGTAAACGTGCAAATGGCTGTGCATAATATTAAAAAGGGAATCGACTTTTCGGGATCTTCGGTTTGGATTTTGGTTTGTTCCATTGTTGTTGCTTCCATTGGATTGAATGCTAACTCGGTGGCTGTAATTATTGGAGCTATGCTTATTTCACCTTTGATGGGACCTATTAGAGGTTTTGGATTGGCTTTGGCTACCAATGACATGAAAACATTGATAGCTTCGTTGGTTAATTTTGGAGTAATGGTTGCTGTAAGTTTAATAGCTTCATGGGCTTACTTTTGGTTAACACCTCTCAAAGAAATTACGCCTGAATTGGTCGCCAGAACTCAACCACAAGTTTTAGATGTTTTAGTTGCCTTTTTTGGTGGGTTGGCAGGTATTATTGCGGCGGTATCAACGAATAGAAGTGCAGCCTTGACCGTTATTCCGGGGGTTGCAATCGCTACAGCTTTGATGCCTCCATTATGTACGGCAGGTTTTGGTTTGGCTACTCATAATTGGGATTTCTTTTTCGGTGCTTTTTACTTGTTTACCTTAAATTCCGTTTTTATTGGGCTTTCAACTATTGTTACTGTATGGATGTTAGGTTTTCCTATGGTACAGATGTTGGATAAAGAACGAGAAAAGAAAGTAAAATGGACGATTTCTATTTTTCTGTTATTGATTATTATTCCCAGCATCATAGGATTTATAAATATTATCAATGAATCTATTTTTTATAGAGAAACCAAAGATTATATTGCGTTCTTGGAAAAACATAACAGCGATGTCAATATAACCCCTAAAATAAATTACAATGACGGAAGTCCGGAAGTTACACTTTGGGTGCAAGGTCCTTATTTGAATGATAAAGAAATTAATTTCTGGAAATCATTGAAAAATGACTACAATTTAAAAGACGTTGACGTAAAAATAAAACAACAAGAATATCCCCATACATATATCGATACAAACTCTATTCGTTTGCAAACGATGTATGAATCTAAATTATCGGCACTAAACTCCATTGAAGAAGAACGTGATTATCTCAAAAGAGAGTTGATTCGTTTGCAAAATCCCAAACTTAACTTTTTGGAATTAGAACGTCGTTTAAAAATGAGTTTCCCTAATTTACAAGAGTTCATCTATGGAGAAGATGCTTTATTGACCCATTTTTCCGGTAATATTGATACGGTATATTTGTTTGCTGTTAAATGGGATAGAGAACTAACGGACTCCATTAAGAATATTGAATACACAGATAAACTGAGAGAAACGTTACGCTTAGAACTTCAACTAAAAAATCTTGTTGATTCTACTGCCGATAATCGAATAAGATTAATCGAATTAAACTAAAACTTTACAATATGGCGAAGAAAAAGAAAATAAACATTGTCTATTCAACCAATCAAAATTTTGATTACGATTATGATGATGAACAGGAGGAAGATACACTACCTAAGTCCGAACAAAAGTTGTATGTTTCCATAGATAGAAAACAACGTAAAGGCAAGGCGGTTACTTTGGTTGAAGGATTTATTGGTACGGATGATGATTTGAAAGACTTAGGTAAAATCCTGAAAACAAAGTGTGGAGTTGGAGGGAGTGCAAAAAACGGAGAAATTATTATTCAAGGAGAACATAAAGATAAAGTCTTTGACTTACTGAAAAACGAAGGTTACGGCGTGAAGAAAAAAGGAGGGTGAATAGTACAAATATATTCATTGTCTAAAGAGACTAAAATTCATTTTTTTACACTTCATTCAATACGCGTTAGGTATCGTATCCCCAATACGAAATATCTGAGTGCAATAAAACGTTTTTGGATTTCTTATCCTTCTTCTTAAATATTCACATGGCTCGGCTATACGTAAATTTCTTCATCGTCTAAGAAACCCAAAACTCACTTTCTTTCCGTCAATTTTGTTTGCGTTAGGGATCGTATCCCTAACACAGTTAATCTAAGCACAATAAAATGTTTTTATTATCCTTATACTTATTAGAAGTTAATTACAATTTGTCTATAAGTTAAAAATTAGTTATTTTCATTTCACTCGTCGTTATTTTTGCAAACCATAGCTACGGCTATGCTTCTTAAAAATGCCTAGATTGAAAAGAAAATAATCTAATTTCACTTTTATACACAAACTGTAAATAACTTCTTCATATTTTCTTTCCGTAGCTGGGGCTACGCAAAGAAAATATTCATCGTCTAAGAATACTAAATTCCATTTTCTTTGCACTTATTTCAACTGCGTTAGGGATAGGAGCGGCATCCTTTTGGGTTGTTGCATATATGCAACCCAAAAGATATAGCGGATAGCCCGACCCCAATCTACAAAACAAACGTTTCGCCTTAGCGAAATGTTTGTTTTGTAGATTGGGGGAACGCCCAAAAAAAAGAGATTATTCTTGATAACAGTTCTAAAGAAAATTGTATATTCGTTTAAAGAATTGAAGTATGGAAAAAGAAAAAATTAGAACAACTGCCCTAAAGTTATTCACCGAAAAAGGTGTAGAAAGCACAGGTATTAAAGAAATAGCCGAGTATTCCAACGTGTCTGAAGATGAAATAAAAGAGCATTTTGCGACTAAAAAAGAGTTGGTAGCGGATTTATACGCCGTGGGAAAAAGCGGAATGTTGAAATTTGTTTACGGAGAATTGGTCGAAATCGAAGATTTTAAGGAATTGATGCATAAGATTTTTTATCAATCCATTATTTGGGGAGTAAACAATGAGGATATGTTTTATTTTATGAATTATATCCAACAACATCCTTACCAATGGGGCGATGAAGAAAAAATATATCCGACTACAAATGAGGGAATAAGAAGAAGGTCGGAAGAAGCAATGAAAAAGGGAATAATAAAACAATTGCCTTTGGATTTTGTTGTTCATTTTATGAGTGGAATGCATGCCTCTTGCGTGTCGTATATCCTGTCCATAGGAGCGGTTACGGAAGAAGAATATTTACAATTAATGGAACCCATGTTTGACGCATGTTGGGGAGCTTTAAAAAACGATAATAATGATTAAAGATTGGAAAGAAATGCCCGAAACTTCATTGGTTTGGGTCTATCAGGCGAAAGAAAAATTAACCAAAGAACAAAAAAATAGAATCTTAACAGAAGGAAAAGAATTTGTCAGCCGGTGGGAAAGTCACGGAACACCCATACCCGGTACAGTTGAGGTTTTCGAAGATTTATTTGTCGTAATAACAGCAGATGACGGTGGCGAAAACCTATGTGGAAGAGCCAAATCAGCGCAAATACAATTGGTTCAAGCATTGGAAAAAGAGTTAAATATTTCCTTGACTGACAGAATGGTTACCGCTTATCAAAAAGGCGAAACTCCAAATGTTATTAGCTTTGATGAGTTCAAACAATTGGCTAAGAATAAAGAGATAAACCAAGAAACAATCGTGTACAACAATTTGGTGGCTACAAAAAAAGAGTTCGAAGAAAACTGGAAAACTCCCGCAAAAAACAGTTGGCACGCAAGGTTTTTGAATTGAAGCAGATAAATGTTTTGGGCGTTTCCCTACTCAACAAAAGAAACATATCGCTCTCGCGAAACGTTTCTTTTGTTGAGTAGGGTCGGGCTATCCGCTATATCTTTTGCCCTCCAAAAGGAGGGAGGGCAAAAGGATGCCGCTCCTATCCCTAACGCGAGTGAAATTGGCGGATAGAAAATGGAATTTAGTATTCTTAGACGAGTAAATCACTATCAAAAGATTAATTAAAATAATTGAATTAAAAGTTTAGGTTAGTTTTGTTAAATAATTGGTTAACAGAAAAGTAATAAATGAAGAAAATAATAGATAAAAACGCAAGCTTAATAAATACAAAGCAAACAATAGTAAACACAGCAAAGAAAGTTGTACCCGAAAAAATTCGATTAAATTTACGAAAGCTGAATTGGAAGCGAATGTATTATCAGGAAATTTTGATGGGAAAAACAGGTGGCGAAGTCTATTGTCCGATAGCACAAAAAAA
>JALTUD010000444.1 GCA_027047735.1 Flavobacteriales bacterium
GACCAAGTAGGTAGTGCAACAACGGGGTATAGCGGAGTACGGACTATTACGGCAAATTCAACGAATAATGGTTTTACTTTGGAAGAGTCGGGACGAGGACAAGGTATTGGTACGTACAATATGCAAAACGGTACCAATTACAACAGTGCTGTAAATTTTACGGATAACGATAATAATTGGAGTTATGGGAATTATGATAAGTATGCGTTAGATGCTCATTGGGGTGCCGAGATGACCTACGACTATTACTTACAAAAACACGGACGAAATAGTATTGACGGTAATGGACATGCTTTAAATAGCTATATTCATTATGACTATAATTTTGCTAATGCGTATTGGGACGGATACAGAATGACGTATGGAGACGGTTCTAATGGTAATCAACCGTTTACAACTATAAAAATAGCAGGGCATGAAATAACACATGGATTAACATCAAACTCGGCAAACTTAGCATATCAAGATGAATCGGGAGCCTTGAATGAATCTTTTAGTGATATTTTCGGTAAATCTATTGAGACGTTTGCTCGTCCGAATAACACGAATTGGATAATGGGGTCTGATTTAGGTTTTGTGATGCGTAACATGAGTAATCCAAGTCAAACAAATGCTCCCGATACTTATCAAGGGACAAATTGGTACACAGGAACACAAGATAACGGAGGTGTTCATACCAATAGTAGTGTGCTTAACTACTGGTATTATTTATTGACAGATGGAGGTTCCGGAGTAAATGATTTAGGAAATAGTTACAATGTAACAGGAATCGGAATTACCGATGCGTCAAAAATAGCTTTTAGAACGTTAACGGTTTATTTGTCTCCGGGTTCTCAATATCAAGATGCTTATAATTTTTCTGTGCAAGCTGCACAAGATTTATTTGGAGATTGTTCTCCTCAATTGGAAGCTACTTATAATGCTTGGTATGCCGTTGGTCTCGGGAATGGATATTCAGGAGCGATTGATGCTACTTTTGTTCCAAGTACTACGGGAGGTTGTAGTACGCCTTTGGAAGTGTTCTTTAGCAATAATAGTTCTTCTTCATCAAATTTCTCGTGGGATTTTGGAGATGGAAGTACTTCTTCATCACCTAATCCTTCTCATACTTATACAACGGCAGGAACATATACGGTTTCTCTAATCGTGAGTAGCTCTAATTGTGGGGCAGACACTTCTGTAATGACAAATGTAATTACCATAGGAGGATTGCCTGCACCAACTGCACAAGACGTGGATTTGTGTTCGGCAGGAACAGCAGATTTATCGGCTACGGCTAACGGAACAATTAAATGGTACGATGCTTCGGTTGGTGGAAACTTGGTAGGAACGGGTTCTGCCTTTACAACACC
>JALTUD010000445.1 GCA_027047735.1 Flavobacteriales bacterium
AAGCTCTCCAATAATAAGTAAATGTAGTTGCCGGAGGATTAAACGTCCAATTCGTGTTTCCACCTAAGTCCGAACAATTATTTACAGTGTGTGGAGCTAAAGAATTTGAATTACCTATTAATGTAAATGCGAAATTCAAAGGACCTTGAAAGTCCGTATTAAAAGTATTTCCATTAATCCCTTTAATCGTTATCGGTTGAGAAAAACACGGAGCAGAAGAATTTACCGTTCCCGTTACCATCAATTTAGTATTTACGCCAAACTCATAAGTTTTACCACTATTCAAATTCAAATCACCATTTACAGTAACCGACTGTACATTTCCATCAGTAGTACCCGTTCCCCAATCAGCGAAGAAACGTGCATCTCCATTCAAAAACACATTACCATCAAACGTGATGTTTCTATTTTTTAAATGATCTTGAAATTCGAGTTTAGAAGTGTTATTTTGCAATGTAAAATTAGGTAAGTGCGTATGCCCTCCCCATCCTCGTACAATAACCTCCGGATTAGTTGAAGTAAACAGCACATTGGACGTGCTATTATAAGTCACATTAGTCTGCGACCCCGCATGATACCAAGGGCTCCCGTCCGTCAAAGTAATTAATGAACCGGAAAAATCCGTTGCTCCACTTCCTCTAAAATAAATTCTTCTTCCGCTAAGGTTGAATCCTCCTGAACTAAAACTATTATGCTGATAAATATAACAATAATTAAAGTTTAAATCATCTAACAAGGTATATTGGGAACGATCTCGTAAATAAATCCAATTAAACGTTTGTCCTGCCGATAGAATAGTATTTGAACTTGTCCCTCTCATATTAAAAGTTGAAGTCGTTGTAAAATTAATATCGGCATCCAACTGTAAATTCCCGTAAATATTCATTGGGCTACTACCACTGAATGTAGTTGGAGCTGTAATCGTCCAGGTCATATTATTACAGTTTGCTGTTGTATTAATTCTACACGTTTTACCATTTGCAAGAGAAGGAATAAAAAACACATTATCCGTTTGTAACGGCGGACAATCCGATGCAGTTAACAACGGTACACCTGCAGAAGTAGTTGCCCAGTTTGTTGGTTCACTCCATCTATCATTCGTATTCCCTACCCAATACAAGTTCCGAGTAGCAGGAGTCATAATATTCCATCCCGTTGTATTTCCATTTCCAAATCCGGTAACATTATGGCTACCGGTTCCGTCGTTGCAACGTAAATTATCTATAATAAAGCCAACCATCGGGTCAGCACTTACAACTGCCGGTATTGTTAAAATCCGATTGTACTCACTTCTAAAAATAGTCGGCGTACAAGTATTTCCGGAAACAATTAAATCAGTATTAACGGTTTGATGATAAAAGAAATCATGCTGTCTTCCAACGCTGGTTATTTTCATCACGTTGACGTTGTGTTCGTGATGAAAATAGAAATAACCATTTGTTTCCAACGTATCAATCACACAAGGATTACTACCAAAATGGTCGTAAAGTCGCCCTCCACCCGTATGCTGAACAACATTATATGTTAAAGCACCTAAATGGACAAACGGGTTGGTTGCCGTAAAAATTATTTTAGAGCTACCGGCATTAAACCCTGTATTTGACATTGTTGAGTTATACGACTCCCAAGCTCCGGGAGTTTGCCACGTGTTATAAGGATTGTATCTGTTTTGTCCACTATTCGTTCCCGATATCGTAATAATAGAACTATTAAGGTTTAGTATCCTATTAGTGTTATTTGCCCCTGTTTTAATATGAGAACTAAAAGTTTTCAAATTCATATCATGCACGGTAGTGCCATCTGAGGTATTCCACTCTCCGAACAAGAATAAAAAACACCCCGCATTAAAATTATCTAACATTTTCCAAGTTCCTCCAATACCATCCACAACTACACTTCCTAATGTATGTCCGGCTGTTTCTACTGTATTTCCTGCAGAAGTTGATTTAAAAAACAATTCAGGCCCGGAATAGTAACCTCCAACAACATTCCAATTCAGATTAGGCTGTAACTTAAAATTCCCATACACTTCTAAAAACCCGGGATTATTTAAAGAAAAGGTCGGGGTATTCACCAATGTGTTTACTGTTGACCCTACAAAGAAATTATTACACCTTGCTTGTGTGTTAATTGTAATAGTACTATTCCCATTACTTCCCGCAAAAGACCCCGACGTAAAAAACACATTATCTATAGAACGAGGAGCTTGACAAGGTTCAACACCCGCAACCGACCCGACCCGCCATGAACAAGGCGTATTCCAATTCCCGTTATTATTCGCATCAGTACCTACCCAATAAAGATTTAGACCTCCGCCACTCCCATTACACCCTGAACCGGGACCGGAAGGACATTGAGCATTTGCAGTCCCTAAAAAGGATACAAAAGTTAATAGAGCTAATAAATTGTATAATGATTTCATATTTTTATTATTTAAACCTAAACCATTCGTCCCGTTTATAAACCAAACAGCAAAGCATGTGCAAATATATACAAAACAGACAGTTACAGCCTAATTATTTAGGTTAAATTTAACTTTTTCTTACGCCAATCTTTTGATTTTATTGATTGTCGCCTCCTACAAGTAAAGCTATTTTATTCTCTTTAACATTCTCTCCCGACTTGTACCAAATTATTTTTGAAATCTCTCCTTTTTCATAAAGATAAGTTTTACCGTTTAATTGGTTGTTTCTCCAATGTTCCACGCGTTGAAGATTTCCTTCAGCGTCCCAATATTTCCATTCTCCTTGTTGTACACCGAAACGAAATTGCCCTTTTATCTTTAACTGTCCGTTTGCATAAAACTCTATATAATAACCGTGTAACAGTTTTCCTTCATACCCTCCTTGTGTATTTACTATATGTTTTTCTTGATACCAATAATACCGTAAATCGTTGCGGACTTTTCTTTGTTTTTTAGGTTCAGTAACTTGAACGGTTGCGGGAGTTTTATTGATAACAATATTAATCGTTTCTTGTTTTTGAGCAAAACTCAAAAAGGAGAAAAACAAAAACAAACTTATCAGTATTATTTTAACTTTCATTTTATTCTTCGTTAAGATTCTCGATGTACTTTTTCGCCTTAATCTTTTCTTTTAGCAATTTTGAATCCGGCTTTAACTTTAGTGCTTTTTCCCAATATTCAACTGCTGTAGAATTATTATTCAGGAAGTAATTTACATCTCCAAAATGCTCTAAAATTGTTGAGGAATTATTTCCTCCATACTGCAAGGCTTCTTCTAAAACATCTAAGGCTTCCGGATATTTCTTTTCTTGAAACAACACCCATCCGTAAGTGTCTAAATAATTAGAATTTTGAGAATTTAGCTGAACGGCTTTTTTTGCTAACTGTTCAGCTTTCTCTAACTTTTCTTTTCTCTGTGCCAAATAATAGCTATAATTATTTAACAAATTTGCATTATTAAGGTTTAGTTCAAGGGCTTTTTCGTAATACTCATCAGACAAATCATGCTCTTTTTTTAAGTGATAAGCATCACCTAACTTTTCGTAAAACTCTACCTCTAATTTTGGATTATCGATTATCAAATCTTTCCCTTGCAACAGTCGTTCTATAGCTTCGTCAACTTTTCCATTGTGTAGCTTACTTAATCCACTGAAAAAATAAAACAAAGGTTGAGAAGGGAAAAGCTCAATCGCTTTTTCGCTGTCTATCTCTAACGAATCAAATAATTGCATATCCGCTTCCAGAAATACGACTTGTTCCCAAATCAAGAATTGATCTTTATCAAATTGCAGAGCTTTCTTATAAGCCTCTAAGGCTTCTTTATTGCGTTCTTTTTGGTAATAAAACTCGGCTATTGCCGTATAACTTCTTGCGTCATTCGGGTGAGCTTTCACCAACAATTTCGCTAATTCTTCTCCTTTTTCTCTATCTTCTTTGTTTTTTGTTTTTAGATACGCTAACAAAATTCGCACTTTGGTATCCACAGATGCGTTTGGATTAGAGAACCCGGCTTTTAGTGCTTCATACGCTTTTTCATCTTCGCCTTTTTCTTTATAGAAGTTAAATAGAGAAAAATCAACATTAGGATTATCCGGATCTATTTCCTTTACTTTTTGATAGAGTGCTATCGCTTTTTCGTCTTCACCGGTTTGATGATACAATTCCGCTAATACTCCGTAATAACCCGGATTATTGGGTGACTCCTCTATCAGCCTTTCAATTTCTTCTACAGCCTTGTCGAACTGTCCTAATTCCAAATAGAGATTTTCTTTGTGCAAAGCTAACTCTTCAGTATTGCCGATTCTATCTTGAATTTTATCATAAACCTCAAGGGCTTTCTCTTTTTTACCTAATATGAGATAATTTTCCGCCAAAGTAAATAAATACTCATATCGGTTAGGGTGCTTTTCTACCAACTCATTGTATAGGTTCAGCGACTTTTCATACATCCCGTATTTTTGATAAAGTACGGCAAGATTAGTTTTGTACCAATCATTTTCGGGATTAAAATTAACCGACTTTTCGGCACTTTCAAGTGCTTTTCGATACTCTTTTTTATAATCGTATATTCCGGAAAGCTCAAAGTAAGTTACGGCACTTTTGGGAATTATTTTCAATCCTTTTTCGTAGAGTTCCTCGGCAAGTTCATAGTTGCCTATTATTTTTTGGGTGGTTGCTTCGATTAGGTTGGCTGAAAATTCATTTTCTTTTTTCTGGCTAAGTGTTTTTTCTCCTTTTTTGTTTTTCCCGCTAATATTTTTCCGCGAAGTACAACCCGACGTAAGTAAGATAAGCCCAAGTAAGATATAAAGGTATGTACTTTTCATATTTTTTGTCGTTGAATTAGGATCCTGAATACCTGCTGTCAGACATTAGAACACTAAGCTCTTTTTTCTTGCACTTATTCCACTCGCGTTAGGGATTGTACCCCTAACACGAGTAAAATAGACGGTATAAAGCGTTTTTTGATTCCTTATCCTTCTTCAAAATTATTTTCCATAGCTGGGGCTATGCAAAAGAATTTTTCATCGTCTAAGAAAACTAAAATTCACTTTCTTGCTTCCAATTTTATCCACGTTAGGGATAGAACGGCGTG
>JALTUD010000446.1 GCA_027047735.1 Flavobacteriales bacterium
GTTCGTTAATTCAAGAAATACACCGTACAGCAGAACAATATGCAAACGAAATAGGACCTTTTGTTTACTCCGGGTTGCCTTATATCAGAGATGTTACGATGAAGAAAGTTCAAAAAGAACTTTACCTCTTTACCATATTGGCCTTATTGATAACCTCTACCCTACTCTACCTTTTCTTTAAGTCCTTTAAAGTGGTCTTAATTTCAATGGTGGTTGTCATCATCGGGGTAATTTGGTCTATTGGTTCAATCGGATTAATCGGATATAAAATTACAGCACTAATGGGATTGATTCCTCCATTGATGATTGTTATCGGTATTCCTAATTGTGTTTATCTAATCACCAAATATCAACAAGAATACAAAAGCCATAAAAATAAAATAAAAGCACTAAATCGCGTCATTCAAAAAGTAGGAACAGCTACGCTAATGACTAACGCTACTACGGCAATGGGCTTTGGGACATTTATTTTTACTCATAGTAAAATGATGCAAGACTTTGGTGTTATTGCGTCAATTAATATCTTATTACTGTTCGTTGTTTCTATTTTGGTTGTTCCGATTATCTATAGTTTTCTTCCTCCTCCAAAAGAAAAGCACACCCAACATTTGGATAGACAATGGCTCTACAAGGTTGTTCAAAAATTAGAAGTGCTAAGTACAAGCTACCGTAAGCAAGTCTATTTACTAACGGGATTAGCTTTTATCCTAGGTATATACGGTATGACTAAAATGAAAACAACCGGAAACATCGTAGATGATTTACCTAAAAATGATGTGGTTGTAAAAGATTTAAAATTCTTTGAAAAAGAACTCGGAGGTGTTATGCCTTTTGAAATTATTGTATCTTCTTCGGATACCATTTACAAAAGTTATGATAACATTCGCAAAATCAATGATATTCAAAAGTCATTACTCGCAGAGAATAAACTATCACGTTCCGTTTCACTTGTTGATGCTATTAAATTTATAACGCAAGCCTATCACAACGGCAATCCGGAAAAATACACCTTAAAAGACAAAAAAGGATTAAGTAAAATTCTAAAATCAAAATATTTTAAAAACACTTTTAACTTAGATGCTAAATCTTCAAATAAATCAGAGGAAGTATTAAACGGATTCTTAGATAAAACGAAAAAACAGACTCGAATAACCGTCCAAATTGCCGATGTCGGTATAGACACTATGGAAGCTGTTGTTGGTAGAGTTTCCAAAAGAATTAGTGCTATCGTCAATGAAGAAAAAATTCTAAGCAACAAAATTCTTAATGAAAATGATTTGACAAAGAAAAAACAATTAACAAAAGAATTGTTTCAAAAATATCCGTGGGTAGAAAATAAAATAGTGGA
>JALTUD010000447.1 GCA_027047735.1 Flavobacteriales bacterium
AGCTAACCCCACTCGTTGCCTGTATCCTTTTGACAACGCTCCGATTTCTTTATGTTGTTCTTTCTCCAAGCCTACAAGTCTGATCACCTCTTTTACCCTTTCTTTCGGATTTTTTATTTTATACAAGCGAGCCAAAAACAGCAAAAATTCCTTGATGTACATATCCAAATACAAGGGATTGTGCTCAGGAAGATAACCAATATTTTTTTTTACATCTATGGGATTCTTTAAGGTGTCTATTCCACACACTTTTATTTCTCCTTCATTCTGCGGAATAAAAGTGGTAATCATTTTCATCGTTGTTGATTTTCCTGCGCCGTTTGGACCTAAAAAACCAACAATTTCTCCTGCTTTCACCTCAAAACTGATATTATCAACCGCTTTCTGTGTTTGGTAAAATTTGGATACATTTTTAACTGATATAGACATATTGTAATTCTTGCATTTTGTTTAAGCAATTTCTCAAAAAAATCTTATAGATTTGTTGCGAATATACTGAGAAGTTGTTTAAATGGCATTAAACGCTGAATTATTTTTTTATTATAAGAGATAAAATACAACATTTGAAAAAAACACAAAAAAAACAAGTAAAAGGATTGGTATTACGTTCCACCGGGAGTTGGTACGAAGTTCGTCTTTCTAAGGACAAGGTTATTCGAGCAAGAATAAAAGGTAAGTTTAGGCTGAAAGGTATTAAAACTACGAATCCTATTGCGGTGGGTGATTGGGTAATACTGGAACTGCAAAATGATGATGAAGCACTTGTAACCGAAATATTACCCCGAAAAAATTACATCATTCGTAAATCGGTAAATCTTTCCAAACAAGCTCATATTATTGCTTCCAATATTGATTTAGCGTTCTTATTGGTAACAGTTGCCTCTCCTGTAACTTCCACAGGATTTATTGACCGGTTTTTGGTTACGGCTGAGGCTTATCATATTCCCGTAGTGCTGGTTTTTAATAAAATCGACATTTACAATGATAAGGAATTAAATCGATTGGAGTTTTTAGATAATTTGTATTCCGGTATTGGCTATAAAACCTTACGGATTTCGGCTTTAAATAAACAAGGAATAGATGAGGTAAAAGAACTAATGAAAGATAAATCCTCCATGCTTTCCGGACATTCGGGAGCCGGCAAATCAACGTTAGTTAATGCTATTGATTCGACCTTGCATCTTAAAACGGCTAGTGTGTCTGATTCTCATAATAAGGGAAAACATACCACAACTTTTGCCGAAATGTTTGAACTCGATTTCGGTGGTTTTATCATCGATACTCCGGGGATAAAAGGATTTGGATTGGTGGATATAGATAAACGTGAATTAGCACATTATTTTAAAG
>JALTUD010000448.1 GCA_027047735.1 Flavobacteriales bacterium
GCAAACTTTTCCAGTGCTTCGGGGTTAGAGGTCAATTCTTTGGTTTTCTTTTTAATCAGCTCAATGTCTTGCTCTCGTTGTGCATTTTCTTTTCTTAACTCGCGTAAATCTGCTTTGAGACGTATCAAACTGAATACGTTAGTGTCTTCTATAAAAAAAAGCACCACGAGCAGTGTTACCAAAGCTATCAGGTATTTGTTCTTTATATAAGGTAGGTATTTTTTTATTCTATCCATCGGCTAGCAAAGGTAACAAGATGATACTATTTCTGTTTGACCGACTATTGCTTTTATGCACGTTTAGTTTTTGATAAACATTTGCGTATATTGTTTTTCATTTTCGTTAACCTGCACAAAATAAACGCCTTGCGGATAGTTTTCGGTATTGACTTGTAGTGTATTTTCTCCTATTTCGCCCGTGTATAGTGTTTGCCCTAAGGCATTGGTTATTTTTATTTTCTTAACTATTTTTGATGCTCCTTTTAGCAATACATTCAGTTGATGCGTTACCGGATTGGGATAAATCGTCAACTTGTCTTTCAGGTGTTCGTTTATTCCTACTCCTCCGGTTACAAACTTTGAAAGGTAAGTATCCAACGTAATATTATATGCGGTAATTTCCTCTGAAGATATTAACAATTCAGATTCTGATTTTACGGTAATAGCTTCGATTTGCATACTTCCGGTTTGAGAGATACCACAGCGAGTGTTTATCCCTGAAAAAACATCGTAACCACTAAATTGCGACAACTCCCACATAAATGGATTTGCTTGATTGTAACCCACCAAACGTACCGAATGGGAATAATTATCGTATGTTGCTCCGGTTACCGTACCTTGTGTATCAAAACTATCTCTTACAGATAATGAATAATCTCCTGCTAATTTGGGCAGTACATACAGGTTGGTTTTCTTGTTTATCCAGTTTTTGGTAAACAGAAAAATACTATCTTGAAAAACCGTTATTGCTTCGCAGTCGTAATTAGTATTTTGAGGTTGAGAAGTGAACGACAATTGATCGGCGTATTGAAAAGAAATAGTATCGGCGACTACCGTATTTTGCGTCAAGAAATCGGCTTTAGCTATTTTGTATATCTTTAAATCGGTTCTGGTTCCTGCATTATTCCCTATATCACCGATGTAAATATAATTATCGTCTTGAGCAATATCTTCCCAGTCCACATTGCTTGCGTTACTAATACTTACCGTACGGGCAATTGTTCCGTTCGCAGTATCTATTTCGTACAATTCGGCTTCGCCTCCCGAATCGTTATGCGTTATTATGCGATTATCAAAGAAAATCAATCCGCTAGTTTCTTTCAATGTTGAATCGAGTTGAACAATGGG